>CAYGUZ010000047.1:0-9868 GCA_964353215.1 uncultured Flavobacteriaceae bacterium | reverse complement strand
CTAGTAAGTCCCGAAGCTTCAATTCAGGTTAATGGAATGTTGAGCACTGACCAAGAGCTGTTAGAAAATGAAGTGATATTTGAAGGAGATAGATTAGAGCCAGAATTTTCAGCTATTCCTGGTCAATGGGGCACTATTTGGTTGACAAGAGGTAGTATTGATAATCAACTAAATTATTTAACCATCAAAAATGCTACAGTAGGTCTTTTAGTTGAAGGAAACGGGGATTTCACCAATCCAAATCTAACCATTAGCAACACACAAGTTTACAATAGTTTAAGTTTTAATTTACGGGCTAGAACGTGCAAAATAAATGCAAATAATTTGGTTTTGGGTAATTCAGGGTCAGCATCTGCCTTTCTTAGTCTTGGCGGCGATTACCTTTTTAATCACTGTACCATGGCAAATTATTGGCGGAACAGTTTTAGGAATGTCCCCAGTTTGATACTCTCAAATTTCGAAGAAACTGGTTCTGGCGAAATTATAAGCTCAGATTTGGTAGGTGCCAACTTTTCAAATTCTATTATTGATGGTAATCGGCCCATAGAGTTAGGCCTTTTAAAGAACGATTCAGCTTTATTTCAATATAATTTTACCAGTTGTGCATTGAAATTTTCCGATACTTCGAATGAGTTTAATGATGACCCATTGTACGATTTTGATAATGTACTTCTTTTCGATTCAATATTGGTAAACGAAGAGCTACTATTTCAAAACAGTTCAGATAATAATTTCTTATTAACGCAAAATTCTGCGGCCATTGACAATGGAGATATTGAGGCAGCTGAGTTAGCACCAACAGATATCTTAGGGGCAAGTAGATTAAACCTACCGGATATAGGGGCTTACGAGTTCATAGAATAAAATTTAAATGAATTCTTAAAAGTGCCTTTTTGCAGAAAAACCATAGTTTTTTTAAGGAAAAAATGCAGTCTTCATTCAGATTCACTTACTACCTTAGCAATCAGCACACTACGCATGACATATAGCTATACCATTGTTGATTCGCAAGTACCTTCTTGTTTAAAACTAAAGGCCCATTTGAGCGATTATAGTGATTTTGAACTAAAAAATATAGTTCATAACCACTATGATAGCATGAGCCTGATTTTAAAATATTTACCCGATGTGGTTTTTGTAAATTTAACAAAAAGTGATGCAAACGCTATTATTAAAATGATAAGCGAGCTACATCAATATGTTCACAAAATACCTATTTTTGTTGGGTATTCAGAAACCAAGCAATATGCCTATGATGCCCTAAAACAGGGCTTTTTTGATTATTGGTTATTTCCTTACACAGAGTTTGATGTCCGTAAGACAATTTTTAAACTAAGGCGACAACATCCAAAAGAAAAAAACCCAAGTACTATTTGTTTAAAAACGTATCGCGATTTTCATTATTTGGATACCAGTGATATTTTATACCTACAAGCCGACAATAATGCTACCGATTTTATTCTCACCGATGGAGACAAAGTAAGCGCTTATAAGACCCTAAAGTCTTTTGAAGAAACATTACCTACCAACTTCATTCGAATACATCAGAGCTATATATTGAATAGTGCATATGTATCTAGAATTAATTACGGCAAATGTATTTGTACGTTAAGAAATAATTCAAGGGAAATTCCGTTCTCTAAATCTTACAAAACGAAAATAGACGAGTTGCAAGCCCTTCTCTACAATAATGCAATTCAACACGTTAATTAAGAAAATTCTTATAAAAATAGACGATTCACTAATAAACCAAGGCAGTTTACTAGTGAAATATTTTCGTTATCCCTACTCTACGCCTCATATATACTTTTATTTCAGTTTTTAAAAGCAATCATATTAACTTATAAAATCAAGAACACATGAAAAAAGTATTGAGTATTTTGGCAATTTTAGTTATGACAGTAGGTTTTTACTCTTGTGAAACGGAAAGTGCCACTGAAGAAGAACAACTTTTAATACAGGCAACTGATGATGATGAGTATTGTGAAGATCTACAATGTTAGACACAACGCAAAAAAATAAAAAAAAACCAAATGTTAACATTTGGTTTTTTTTTGTATCTTGTAAGTAGTAAATCTATTCTTTATACGATTTATACTACATGCATGAAATGGAAAATTCTTTTATCATTATCCATATTACATTTTAGTTGCACACAAAAAGATTATAAGACCCATTCTTCTACCATACTTCCCAATGACAGTGCCTTTACTTGGATTAATACCGTCAATAGTAGCACATCACTTACTAGCCTCCAAAGAGTTAATTTACTGAATAAGGCAAGTATTTTAATGGAAAATCACCCTGATAATACTGCCAAGACCTTAAAATTATCTCAACTTTCCCGAGCTTATAAAAACATCGGAGACACAAGTTCTTTCAGAAAAAAAAATAAAGCTCTCATTGATTTATCCAGTAAGATTAAAGATTTTAAATCAAATGGCGAAGCGCATTTAGAACTAGCAAAATACTTTCGAAATCATAAACCCGATAGTGCCCTCTACCATTATAACGAAGCGTATTCCCAATTTTTGAAAGCAGATTTGGGTTTAACCTCCAAAAACCACCTCGGAAATATTCTATATTCTTCAGCTATTGTAAAGGATAAAAACAAAGATCATACAGGTGCAGAAAAAGACATTGTAAAGGCCATTGAATTTTACAATAATAACAACGCTAAAGAAAATTTATTTGTAGCGTACAATATACTTGCGGTAATTCAAAATGGAATGGCCAAGTATGATAAGGCTTTGGAATATCATAAAAAAGCAAAAGAGTATATCCCATTTGCAAAGAAAAAGCAAAAGTACTCACAAAACGCCATAAACCTCAATAACATGGCATCTACAAATCTCCGTAAAGGAGATTACTCTAAGGCTATTGAATATTATCAAGAATTACTAAATATAGATAGTTTTCGCTTTAAAAAAAGAAAATCTTACGCAAAAGCAATAAGTGGCTTATCCTACGCGAAATTTAAAAACGGTTCTGAAGACTTCGATGAATTGGCAAATGAATACTTAAAATCTAATATGATTTTAGATAGTATCAATAATGTTTCGGACCAAGCCAGAAACTTTCAATATTATGCAGAACTTTTAACTAAGCAAGGTAAAATAGGTTCAGCAATTGAAAATGCCTTGAAGGCGAAAAAAATTGCCGAAGAAACTTCTAACAATGATCGTTTATTGAGCTCCCTAAATCTATTGACCACCTTAGATAATAAAAATAGTGCCCAAGATGCCGCAGCTTACATTGATCTTAGTGAAAAATTGCAGTTACAAGAGCGTGCCATACAAGATAAGTTTGCTAGAATAGAAATGGAGACCGATGAGGTCATAGAAGAAAATATGTCATTGGCCAAGCAAAAAGAAACACTAATAGGTCTGGGTATCGCTCTGCTGCTTTTAGGTTTTGGGATAATTATAATTATAATTCAAAGATCAAATAATCAGCGGCTTAAATTCCAACAAACGCAACAAGAAAGTAATCAAGAAATCTATAATCTAATGCTTTCACAACAAGGCAAATTTCAAGAAGGCAAACAATTGGAACAGAAGCGTATTTCTGAAGAAATACATGACGGTATTTTAGGTCAAATGCTTGGTGTACGTTTAATATTAAGTGGGTTAAACGAGCGAAATGACGAATCGGCAATAGCGCAACGGGCAGAATTAATAGAAAAACTAAGAGAATTAGAAGAAGAGATGAGAACAATCTCTCACAACCTAAATAATGCCGCTTACAAAAAAATCAATAACTTTATTATAGCTATTCAAGATTTAATAACAACGGCAAGTTCATCATCAAAAATTGAGATTTTATTTGATTTTACAGAATCTTTTGATTGGGATAGGCTTGAAGGAGACATTAAAATAAATACCTATAGAATAATTCAAGAGTGCATACAAAATTGTTTAAAACATGCTAGATGCACTAAAATAAATGTAAGCCTTGATGCGGATGATACTGAAATTATTCTAAAAATTAAAGACGATGGTGTAGGTTTTAATATTAAGAAAGGTAAAAGAGGAATCGGGCTAAGAAATATAACCTCTAGGATAGAAAAAATCAACGGGAATCTTAAAATAAAGAGTGGCTCAGGTAGGGGAACGGATATCAATATCACCGTGTCTTTACGAGAATTAAAAAATAAAGTAGGTAATAACACCCAAAGAAAGAAAAGGGCTGGGGGCATAAAATCGACATTCTATGAAGACATTACGAATTTTGGCAATTGATGATCATGAAATGACCATGCTGGGCTACAAGTTTATTCTTGAAAGAATTTCTTTTGATGGCCATACTATTATCGTAGATACGGCAAATTCATTTAAAAGTGGTAAAGCAAGAATTGAAGAATCTGCAAACTCTTTTAAGTACGATATCATATTCTTAGATGTGCAATTATACCCTCCTAACGAAAACCAGCCGCATACTGGTGAAGACCTGGGCATATTAGCACGAAAATTAGTGCCTGAATCTAAGCTTATCTTTATGTGTTCGTTTAGGGACAACCTCAGTATAAATAGTATTTTAAAGTCGGTAGACCCAGATGGTTACATGGTGAAAACAGATATTGACCCGAAATCTTTAGAAGATGCGGTGAAGACTGTTACCTTGCAGCCTCCATATTATTCTTCAAAGGCCTTAGCCGCTATCAGAAAAAGGATGTCTACCACTATTTCTCTTGATGATAATGACAAAAAGATCTTATATCATTTGTCCGTAGGCACAAAGACCAAAGATTTAGAAGAACATGTAGAACTATCTGCCTCTTCAATAGAGAACAGAAAAAGGCACCTCAAATCTCTCTTTGGAACCGAAAAAGAAAACGATTTGGCACTAATTTTAGCGGCTAAGAATAGGGGGTTTATATAAAAGATCATTCATCGGTATTTTTTCACACTTCAAATACGCGATACTGTTATTTCATTATTTTTAACACTAATTAACGTAAATAACGACTAATTAAGTAAAAACCATAGATTTTTTGTGGTTTTGATGCAATCGCTTATGCAAAATTCGAATTAACTTTATTAGACGAATTAGGCCGTATGCAATCAAATCGAAATACCAATATCAATAAAGAAGGAAATACTTCTAAAGATTATTTAGATGTAAACGGGATCGAATACTTCAAAAAAAGTCTTGAAAAATACTTTTTTGCTGAAGCGACCATAAAATTAGATACTTCTAGAATCGACTCTAAATATAATTTGGTTATCGGATTGAATTGTAATTTCGGGCTAACCGAAAGTTTATTTCACTTAAATAGTGGCAATTGGGGAGGTCTTTGTAAAAATAATGCAAAACTTGAATATTCAGAGTTTGAACTGGCGGTAGCAGTTTTACAAGATAAAAACCAAGCTGAAATAATTATTGAAGAAATCGCCATACATTTTAAGGATACTTCGCTATTTATCACTAAAATTCCAAAGCAGAATATTACGCACCAACTATGCGCTATCTTAAGTTCGGTCAGTGAAAATTTTGTGCATTTTACTAGGGGACTTACCGAAATGCCTTATGAGATTTTCATACCTGTTTTTGAAGAAACTTCAGAAGAAAACAGCAACTTATCTAGGGCCAAAGCCAAAATTAGAACAAATTATTTTAGTTATTGGGGTATTTATTTTCATTCAGAATTAGACCAAGACTCACTGGTTTACGACCTGAAAAATAAAACCATCATTGATGGAGACTTTTTTCTTTTGAACAAAGAATAAAAAACTACCCAAAAAATTCTCGCTGTCCATCTAGGCATTAAACAAAGGCTTGGCATGCATCAAAGTATTGACTTTTTCTTTAACCGATTGTATTATTTTTTCGTTCTCGGCGTTGAGAAGAACTTCGTCAATATAGCCTACAATGGTTACCATATCTTCTTCTTTTAATCCACGAGTGGTAATTGCCGGTGTTCCAAAACGCACACCTGAAGTTATAAATGGTGATTGATCATCGAATGGAACCATGTTTTTGTTAGCGGTAATATCAGCTTTTTCTAACGCTTTTTCAGCCTCCTTACCGGTAATATTCTTATTTCTTAAATCAATTAGCATCATATGATTATCGGTGCCACCAGAAATTACCTTATAATCTTTTACTATGAAGGCTTTTGCCATTGCCTCAGCATTTTTCTTGACCTGAATCATGTAATGTAAAAAATCATCTGAAAGCGCTTCGCCAAAAGCAACGGCCTTGGCAGCAATAATATGCTCTAAAGGCCCTCCTTGATTTCCTGGAAAAACAGCCAAATCTAACAACGCGGACATCTTGCGTAAGTTTCCGTTCTTAAGCCGTATTCCAAAGGGATTCTCGAAATTTTCTCCCATCAAAATAAGTCCACCCCTTGGTCCGCGCAGCGTTTTGTGGGTTGTCGTCGTAACAATATGGCAATGAGGGATAGGATCGTTCAAAATACCTTTTGCTATTAAACCAGATGGATGCGAAATATCTGCTAAAAGTAGCGCACCAACCCCGTCAGCAATCTCCCTGAAACGCTTAAAGTCCATATCCCTTGAATATGCTGATGCTCCTGCAATAATCATTTTCGGCTTTTCCTTTTCGGCTATCTCTTGAATCTTATCATAATTCAACATTCCAGTTTCTTCATCAACACCATAAAAAACAGGGTTGTATAACCTTCCTGAAAAATTAACTGGTGAACCATGGGTCAAATGACCTCCATGAGATAAATCAAACCCTAAAATGGTGTCACCAGGCTTCAAACAGGCATGATAAACAGAAGCATTTGCTTGAGAACCCGAATGCGGCTGAACATTTGCATAGACCGCTCCAAAAAGCTCTTTGGCCCTGTCAATGGCCAATTGCTCAACTTCATCAACGACTTCACAACCACCATAGTAACGCTTGCCTGGGTAACCTTCGGCATATTTATTGGTCAATACAGAGCCTGCTGCTTCCATTACTTGCGGACTTGTGAAATTTTCAGAAGCTATTAACTCTATACCACGGACCTGTCGTTGTTTTTCTTCTTGAATAAGATTGAAGATGCGCTCGTCTCTTTGCATTATATAATTATTTATGGCGCAAAAATACAAATTGAAGCAGTTATTCTAGTATTTCTAAAAGCATATTTATGTGATTTTATCCAACAAAAATTAACAATTTAAAAATTAATGCAAAAAATTGATTATCAATTAATTACAAGAAAAACATACTACATCTCTCTCTTTAACGTTTATCAAAAAAGCAATTTTGGCATAGCTATTGAAAATATATGCCTAAACCATTAAATCAAAAGCCATGAAAAAATATTTACTCGTTATTACACTGTTAATATTGGCTGCCTGCGGAGGAGTCAAGAAAACACAAGAAGCTTTAAATAGCGGTAATTATACTACAGCTATGAACAAGGCCATAAAAGAACTATCGGATAACAAGACAAAGAAAGGACATCAACAATATGTACTATTGTTGGAAGAAGCTTTTGCCAAAAACAAGCAAAGAGAGCTTGAAAGAATATCTTTTCTAGAAAAAGATGGTAATCCTGCTAATTTAGAAACCATTTACAGAACGTATTTGCAATTGAAAAAAATGCAAAATAGCATTAGACCGCTTTTACCATTGCCTGTTTACGATGAAGGCAGAGAAGCAGTTTTCAATTTTAAAAACTACGATTCTAAAATTCTAGATACGAAAGCTGAATTATCTGAATACTTATACGTCAATGCCACCGATTTACTTGAAAATGCTCGCAATAAATATGATTTTAGAAAAGCTTATGACGACTATAAATATTTAAACGATATCAATCCTGGTTATGGTAATACTGTAGCAAAGATGGAAGAAGCCTACCAAAAAGGATTGGATTATGTTAAAATTGAGCTTAAAAACGATACGCAACAGATAATTCCAGAGCGTTTAGAAGAAGAATTACTTGATTTTAATTCTTATGGTATAGATAATTTTTGGACCCAGTTTCACACAAATCCATTAGAGTCTGTAAAATATGATTATGCAATGAATTTGGATTTTAGAGAGATAAATATCTCACCTGAACAGACAAATGAGAAACAGATCATTAAAGAAAAAGAGATTAGAGACGGTTATGATTATGTTTTAGATGCCAATGGCAATGTTGCCAAAGATAGTTTAGGCAACGATATCAAGGTAGAAAGGTTCAAAAAAGTAAGATGCAGTTTTTACCAGTTCACGCAATTCAAAAGTGCACAGATTGGGGCCAGAGTAAGCTTTACAGATTTACGGAACGGTCAAGAAATTAACTCTTACCCTATTTCAAGTGAGTTCGTATTTGAACATATTTATGCCAATTATGATGGTGATAGACGTGCTTTAGACAATGACCTTATTGCCTTTCTTGATTTAGCAGCAGTTTCTTTTCCAAGCAACGAACAAATGGTTTACGATGCGGGAGAAGATTTAAAAGCCCGATTAAAGAATGTAGTGCGAAAACACAGTTTCAACTAAAATTAAAAACCCGGGAATTTCCCGGGTTTTTTTATAGGTAGCTTTCTAAATTTACTTCAGAAATCGAACCATGTGATGCGTGATATACGGTAACCCCATTCTTGATTATCAGTAATTGTGGTGATTGATGAATCACCTGAAACTTTATAGCCGTCTCGTTCGAAACATCTCTATGGGCATGAAGGTCTAGAAAATAAAGATCCAACTGATTTTCGGTAAACTTATAATTATCTGCAAATATATTCAGAACCATTCTACTTATACCACAGGTAGCAGAATGCTTAAAGATTACCTGTGTTTTCGTTTTTGACTCTTCTTTAATTTCGTTCAGTTGTTCAATTGATTTAAGCGGAATCCATGGTAAAATTTTACCTCCCTTTTTAGATTCCGAATTACCCCCAAAAATACCTCCAAATAAACCCATACTTTATGTTTTCGATTATGTCGACAATAATAGCGTTACTTACAGAAACAGACAAAATGTCCTTTATTCTCAACGCTTTAGTGTCATTTTGACCGACTTTTTAATTGGTAAGGTTCTTGCCCCTACATTTAAAAATAATTGAAATGAATTTTAACAATTTTACTATAAAATCACAAGAAGTCGTTCAACAAGCGCAGCAAATTACGCAAGGTTTTGGGCATCAACAAATAGAAAACGAACATCTTTTTAAGGCAATAAACGAGGTCGATAAAAATGTCTTGCCATTTATTTTGAAAAAACTCAATGTCACTGCGACCCTTATCAATCAGGTATTAGAAAAAGAACTGCAAAGTTACGCGAAAGTTTCTGGCGGTGAAATTATGCTTTCACGAGAGGCAAACAAGACCTTGACCGAAGCTTCTATAATCGCAAAAAAAATGGATGACGATTATGTTTCCATAGAACATTTAATTCTGGCAATTTTTAAATCGAAAAGTAAAATAAGTCAGATCCTTAAAGACAACGGAGTTACGGAGAAAGACCTTACAAAAGCAATCGAAGAACTACGAAAAGGTGAAAAAGTAACTTCACAAAGTGCCGAAGACACCTATAATTCTTTAGATAAATATGCAAAAAATCTAAATTCACTGGCAGATTCCGGAAAATTAGACCCTGTTATTGGTAGAGATGAAGAGATAAGAAGAATTCTACAAATTCTGTCTAGAAGAACAAAGAACAATCCTATGCTGGTTGGGGAACCTGGTGTGGGCAAAACAGCTATTGCAGAAGGCCTAGCGCATCGAATAGTTCAAGGTGACGTGCCCGAAAACCTAAAAGAAAAAATCATATATTCCCTAGATATGGGAGCCCTTATTGCAGGGGCAAAGTACAAGGGTGAATTTGAAGAACGTTTAAAATCCGTTATTAAAGAAGTTACTTCTTCAGATGGCGATATTGTTCTCTTTATTGATGAAATCCATACCCTAGTGG
>CAYGUZ010000046.1:0-9958 GCA_964353215.1 uncultured Flavobacteriaceae bacterium | reverse complement strand
TATTAATTGAACTTGCTAAGAATAAAGATTCCAAAATAGTTCAATTTGTAAAAAATGCAGATAGAGTAATTTTTGATGGTAATTTAATAGACAAAGGTTTTGTACCACTAGTTGACCGCAAATTTAATATGGCATCTACTAGAGATGAACCTGAAAAAGTTAGTAAAATACTAATTGCTCTTAAAAAAGGCCTCAAAAATCTTTTCACAAAATAGTTGTTAAAAAAACTGTTCTGACAATGGCTATAAGTAATTGCTTTTTTTCGCCTACTTCTGAAAATCCTAGCGAATTTTCAGCTTGGTGTTTGCTTGCTAGGCTTAAGCTAAAATACGCAACTACTGATAACCAGTTAATAAATTAATTTCAGAATCACTTAACATGCTACGTACGTTTTCTGCGTTATATTTGAGCAATGCGATATGTACTTTGCTTTTTCTGCTTCTTTTTTCTTGTTTCCATCAATGGGCAAGATGATTTTTTGGCAAAACAATATTTTGGCGATGGCGAATTTGAAAAAGCCGTTGTCTTTTACGAGAAACTTGTAAAGAAAAATCCTCGGCGAACCGATTATTCAGAAGGTCTTATCGCCTGTTACCAGCAATTGGAACGTTATGAGGAAGCCGAAAAATTCCTTTTGGGCAAACTACAAGAAGAATTTGTGTTCCCCACCTTTTATATTGAATTAGGGTATAATTACACCCTTCAAAACCTCCCCGAAAAAGCTTCGCAATACTATGAAAAAGCGGTAAATTCTTTAGAGGAGAATCCAAATTTTGGGTATAGTGTCGGGTATCGTTTTCAGCAATATGCACTTTTAGACGAGGCCGTTTCTGCCTACACCAAGGCAATGCGCTTAAAACCAGAATTGAACTATGACTTTCAGTTGGCCAGGATCTATGGGGAAAAAGGTGACATTGAAAAAATGTTTCAATCGTATTTAAAGCTTATTTATGAAGGAAAATCTTCCCGCTCCAACGTACTTAGAAATATAGATGATTTTATTACGGAAGAACCCGACAACACCAACAATGCCGTGCTGAGAAAAACCTTATTGCAAAACGCACAAAAGAACCCTGATATTCTTTGGAACGAACTCTTAAGCTGGCTTTTTGTGCAACAAAAGCAGTACAAAAGTGCCTTTGCCCAAGAGAAAGCCATTTTTAAACGTACCGATGAGATTTCGTTCGACCGTCTTAAAAACCTAGGTGAGATTGCAAAAGAGGAAAACGATATTGAAACCGCAAAAACGGTATTCGAGTATATTAAAGAAAAAGCAACGGATCCCGGCGTAAAACTTAATGCACAACTTAGCCTTATAGACATTGATCTGTTGAACGCAGATGAGAAAAAATTAAATACCATAGAAAAAGAATTTGAGTCTTTAATAGAAACCTATGGTTACCAAAGAAAAACACTACAGCTACAGATAGCCTATGCCAATTTTTTAACCTTCAAAAAAGAAAGACCGGAACCTGCTACAGCTATCTTAAAAAAAGGTTTGGAATTACCCCTTAGCCGTTTTGGCAAAGCCTATATTAAAATGGCTTTAGGAGACATTTTGGTGTATGACCAGCGTTTTAATGAAGCTTTAATCTACTTTTCGCAAATACAGCAGAGTCTAAAGAATGATGTTCTTGGGCAAGACGCCCGTTTTAAAGTGGCACAGACCAGTTTCTATAAAGGAGATTTTGATTGGGCTTTGACCCAATTGAAAGTACTCAGAGGTTCGACCTCACAATTAATCGCAAATGATGCCATGCAGTTAAGCCTACTAATTTCTGATAATTCTTTAGAAGATTCTACGCAGACGGCACTAAAAAAATATGCGCGAGCAGATTTATTGGCCTATCAGAATAAACCACAACAGGCTATTGACAACCTAGAAGATATTCTGCAAAACCATAAGGGTGAAAAAATTGAAGATGAAGCACTTTTAAAACAAGCAGAACTATTAGAATCACAAAAAAAATATGATGCGGCAAGGTTCAATTACCAAAAGATCATAGAATTTTACACCTCAGGAATCCTAGCAGACGATGCCCATTTTCGTTTAGCGCAATTGTATGAAAACAAACTCAACGAACCGGATAGGGCGAAACCACATTACGAGAAAATCATCTACAATTACCAAGACAGCTACTATTTTCCGCAAGCGCGTAAAAATTTTCGAAAGTTAAGAGGAGATTTAATCAATTAATGGGTATTATTGAGTCTTGTCGGTTTTGGGCAACAAACTATGCTCGAAATTGCCATTAAAATCAAGAAAAAATTGGAAGAAATCATATACAATGTAACCATTAACATCGAAGAGAGTGTGCATGATGATTGGCTCGTTTGGATTAAAACGAAGCATATTCCTGATATGTTGGCCACCAAAAAGTTTAGTAAGGCCAAAATGTGCAAAGTTCTTGTTGATGAAGATATGGGAGGTATAACCTATTCGGTGCAATACACCTGTAAAAATATGGAAACCCTGAAAAAATTCTATAAAGAAGATGCCGATAACATGCATAGTGAAGGCATGAAGCTTTTTCCTAACAAATTTGTGACCTTTAGAACAGAAATGGAGATTATTACCGAATTGCAATCATAACTTTCACTAAGATTCGGTTAAATTACTTATTGTACACTAAAAAATACTCATGGCTAAATCGCACAGTAAAAAAGGTTCGTTCAAAAAAAATAAGCGAGCTGCCAATAACCATGATAGTAGTGCAGTTAAAGCGAAAAAACATTTAGGGCAACATTTTTTAAAAGACGACAAAATTGCACAACAGATAGCAGAAACCCTTTCTTTAGATGGTTATTCAAATGTAATCGAGGTAGGCCCAGGTACTGGGGTATTGACCAAGTTCTTATTGATGCGAGGTATTAATTTGGTTGCGATGGACCTAGATTCCGAGTCCATCGTCTATCTTAACCATAGCTTTCCGTTAGAGCATCCTAAAGTAGTACAAAAAAATAGCAGCTTTAAAGTGCTAGAGGCGGACTTTCTTAAATACAATTTAAAAGAACTCTATGGCGATGATCAATTTGCCATAACAGGAAATTTTCCCTACAACATATCTACCCAAATTGTTTTTAAAATGCTTGAAATGCGGCAACAAGTGCCTGAATTTTCGGGTATGTTCCAAAAAGAAGTCGCACAACGTATCTGCGAAAAAGAGGGCAATAAAACCTATGGTATTCTCTCGGTTTTGGTGCAGGCGTTCTATGATGCAGAATATTTATTTACCGTTCACCCACAAGTCTTTGACCCTCCACCAAAAGTACAATCAGGTGTTTTAAAACTCACTCGAAAAAAAGATTTTCAACTCGATTGCGACGAAAAACTTTTTTATCAGGTAGTAAAAACTGCTTTTAACCAACGTAGAAAGACGCTACGGAATAGCCTTAAGTCTTTTAATCTTTCCGATAATCTCAAAGAAGATACTATATTTGACCGACGCCCAGAACAGATGGCCGTTAATGATTTTATTTCATTGACCAAGCGAATTGCAAATGACACCGTTTAAACTCACAGATGAACTCCTAGAAGAAATTCAATCACTGATAGAACATCAGAACGATGTCGATCTGCGGGACAAAATGAAAGAGTTTCATTATGCCGATGTCGCTGAAATTGCCAATGAACTAGAAGTAGAAGAAGTTACCTATCTTATCAAACTTCTTGATAGCGAAAAAACTTCGGACATTCTTACTGAGCTTGATGAAGACGTAAGGGAGGCCATATTAAACAATTTATCCCCTAAAGAAATTGCCGGGGAGATTGAGGAACTGGACACAGATGACGCGGCGGATATTGTTGGTGAACTGCCAAAAGAAATCGTTCAAGAGGTAATTTCTGAAATTGAAGATCGAGAGCACGCAAAAGATATTGTTGATCTTCTTAGATACGATGATAATACCGCTGGGGGATTAATGGCAAAAGAATTGGTTAAGGTTAAAGAGAATTGGACCGTTACCACCTGCGTAAAAGAGATGCGTGCCCAAGCAGAAAACGTTACAAGAGTACATTCCATTTATGTGGTTGATGATGATGACAGGCTAAAGGGCAGACTTTCCCTTAAAGATTTGCTCACAACTTCTCCAAAAGCACCTATTAAAACGGTTTACATTCCGAAAGTAGATTCTGTTAATGTGAATGAAAAGCCTGAAGAAGTTGCTAAGATCATGTCTAAATATGATTTAGAGGCAATTCCGGTAATCGACGAGATTGGAAGATTGGTAGGTAGAATTACTATTGACGATATTGTTGATGTCATTAGAGAAGAGGCAGATAAAGACTATCAAATGGCCGCGGGTATCTCACAAGATGTTGAGGCCGACGATAGCATTTGGGAGTTGACCAGAGCGCGACTACCATGGTTGGTATTGGGTCTCTTTGGTGGTGCTGCCGCAGCTGTAATTATGGGGGGGTTTGAAGAAATGTTTAGAAAATATACCGTGCTTTTTCTGTTTACACCATTGATCGCAGCCATGGCCGGTAATGTAGGGGTACAATCCAGTGCCATAATTGTGCAAGGTTTGGCCAATGATGATATTAAAGGAAGTATTGGAAGTAGACTCCTAAAAGAAATGCTTTTGGCCCTGTTAAACGGTGTAATTTTAGCTGCCCTTTTACTGATTTTCACCTGGTTCTGGAAAGGTGATTTTTACACCGCACTTGCCATATCCGTGTCATTGATAGCGGTTATAGTGGTTGCCGGTTTCATTGGTACTTTTACACCCTTATTTTTGCATAAAAGAGGTATAGACCCTGCTATTGCCACTGGACCCTTTATTACCACAAGCAATGATATTTTCGGAATTCTTATTTACTTTATGATTGCCAAACTAATCTTAGGAATTTAATATATATCATCATGAAACCTATAAACCTAAAACAAAAGCATGCACTGTTTTGTAAACTATGGCATCCACATCAAATTGCAACCGTAGACGACATGCAAGTGATACTGGCAAAAATACAGGGCGAATTTGTTTGGCATGCCCATGAAAACGAAGATGAGCTCTTTCAGGTTTTAAAGGGTACACTTTATATGAAATTTCGTGATAGAACCGAAGAAGTTAAAGAAGGTGAAATCATTGTTGTACCAAAAGGTGTTGAACACTGCCCCTCAACCAAAGATGGTGAAGAAGTACAATTGCTATTGTTCGAAAAACAAAATACGGCCCATACCGGCAACGTTGCACATGAACTAACGCAAAATCATTATCCTAAAATTTAGAGGTTTGAGTTGCTTATTTAGATAATGCAATGGGTCAACTCAAAAAGCTCAAGGTTCAACTGATTACTGACAACTGATTACTGATTACTGATTACTGATTACTGATTACTGATTACTGATTACTGAAAATATGAAAATACTACACGTAGATACAAATCATCCTTTACTCATTGAGCAATTTGCAGAACTGGGCTTTGAAAATCATGAAGGTTACACTTCGACCAAGGAAGAAGTAGCATCTAAAATCCACCTTTATGATGGCTTGGTCATAAGAAGTAGGTTTACCATTGATGAGGACTTTTTGGACAAAGCGATAAATCTAAAATTTATCGGGCGAGTTGGTGCAGGGTTAGAAAATATTGCCATCCGTCACGCAAAAGAGAAAGGCGTGTTTTTAGCCAACGCGCCAGAAGGTAACCGCAATGCAGTCGGCGAACATGCTTTGGGCATGCTATTATCTTTAATGAACAACCTTACCAAGGCACACAGAGAAGTTAGAAAAGGCAAATGGGATCGTGAAGGAAATCGTGGGGTAGAGCTTGATGGTAAAACTATCGGTATTATTGGTTATGGCCATATGGGAAAAGCCTTCGCCCAAAAATTAAAAGGTTTCGATGTTGAAATACTTTGTTACGACATTAAAGGTGGGGTAGGCGATGAAAATGCAAGACAAGTAGGTATTCTAGAATTGCAGCAAAAATCAGATGTTATCAGCTTACATGTACCTCAAAACGACTTATCTATCGGTATGGTAAACACCGAATTCATAAATGCATTTAGCAAATCTTTTTGGCTCATAAATACCGCTCGGGGCAAATGTGTTGTTACTAAGGATTTGGTAGAAGGACTAAAATCAGGAAAAGTTCTCGGGGCAGGTCTTGATGTGCTGGAGTATGAAAAAAAGTCTTTTGAAAACATGTTTGCAAAAAGACCCAAGCCCTTTAAATATCTTAGAAAAGCAGGTAATGTTATTTTAACCCCGCATGTTGGCGGATGGACAGTTGAAAGCAAAGAAAAACTAGCACAAACCATTATCGATAAAATCAAAGCTGAATTTTGTTAACTTCATAAAGTAACTAATTCTAGGATAGAATGACCATTGAAGCCAAAACAGTAGATGAATACATCTCAAAACTATCTGAACACCGAATAATGGCAGTTTCTAAATTGCGGGAAACGGTTAAAAGTAACCTCCCCGAAGGGTTTGAAGAATGCATCAACTATAAAATGATCGGGTTTGTTGTACCACATTCTATCTACCCGTCCGGCTATCATTGCGACCCAAAGCTTCCACTCCCCTTTATCAATATTGCTTCACAAAAGAATTTTGTGGCACTTTATCACTCCGGCATTTATGCCGATAGTAAGTTGTCAGATTGGTTCGTAGCTGAATATTCAAAACATGTAAAGACAAAATTGGATATGGGCAAAAGCTGCATCAGATTTAAAAAAATAGAACATATTCCTTATGATTTGATAGCTGAACTCTGCCAAAAAATGACAGTTAAAGATTGGATTACACTTTACGAAAAGAATATAAAACGATAAAATTTTCCATAAAAAGAGTAGCGAAATTAAAATATTAGCATTGTTCCCTTGAGGGGACTTTAGGGGTGTAATTTAATAACGGAAAAAAAATCCTGAAAACGCAGTACTAACAAAAAAATACACATAATGAAAAATAGAGTAACTGGTTTAGGTGGGTTTTTCTTTAAAACAAAAGACCCCGATAAAATAAAAGAGTGGTATAAAAATCATCTCGGTTTGAATACAGACCGATATGGTTGCACCTTTTGGTGGAAAGATAAGGAAGGCAACAATTGCTCGACCCAATGGAGCCCCATGAATGAGGATACCAACTATTTTGAGCCAAGTGAAAAGCAGTTTATGATGAATTTTAGGGTCGAAAATTTAAAAGAACTTTTAATAGAACTAAAAAAGGAAGGTGTTACCATTGTTGGTGAGGTAGAGGAATATGAGTATGGTAAGTTTGGTTGGGTTTTAGATCCTGACGGCAACAAATTAGAACTGTGGGAACCTGTTGATAAAGCATTTTTATAGGTATGAAATTATTTGCTACTTTTAAACACGTTTAACCAACAAATTATAATCATGTCAGAAGAAAACAAAGATTTAGGAGATAAGGCCGAAGAAGCTGCAAATGATTTTGCCGAAGGGGCCAAAAAGACTGCCAATGAATTTTCAGAAGGTCTTAAAAACGCTGGAGGTGAAAACAAGAAAATTTTAGTCGGAGTATTAGCAATTATTTTAGGCTCTCTAGGGGTACATAAGTTCTTATTAGGCTATAACAAAGAAGGATTTATTCTTCTTGGAGCATCCGTAATATCTTATGCACTAGTTTGTTTAATTATCGGAGCTTTTCTAATATACATTCCGATGCTTATTGGTCTAATAGAAGGTATCATTTATTTGACAAAATCAGACGAAGAATTTTACAATACCTACCAAGTCGGTAAAAAGCCTTGGTTCTAAAAATAGAGCCAGAGAATTCTACTCTGGCTTTTTTATTTCAATTTATAATCGCAATATTGCAATATATAAATATGTAATGGGCATTACCAAAACGCAAATTTTCAATCAGAACCAGAATCAAATGGCCACCATTTTTAAGGTTTTGGCCAACCCTGCCCGTATTGCCATACTGCAATACATAAGCAAGCAAGAGTCTTGTATCTGTAATGATATCGTTGATGAAATAGGTCTGGCACAGCCAACCATCTCACAACATCTAAAAGAATTAAAGAGCATCGATTTAATTAAAGGTGAGATAGAGGGAAAAAAAGTATGCTATTGCATCAACCTAGATACATGGAGTAAAATACAAAGCACCTTAAACACTTTTTTCAATACAACTAAAAACAATTGCTGTTAAAACAATTTAGTATGAAAACAAACAAATTTTTAGAACTATTAAACAATCATAAAGAGAAATCGCTCCTTTTTGAATACCGGCCTGGTGGTTTTGTCGGGGCGAACTATCATATCACCGAAATTAAGAACACTACCATTGACAGTGTAGATTGTGGTGCTGGAGTCGATTTTTGGAAAGAGACCATTGTTCAGCTTTATGAAAGCCCTGAAGAGTTGGACAAAACAGCATTTATGACTGCTGAAAAAGCACTCGCTATTCTTGACAAAGTCGATAGTATTAAACCAATGGTGAAAGATGCAGAACTCAAAATAGAGTATAGTAATCGAAACTTTCATACCGCGCAACTTTTTATAAAAGAGGCTATTTGGAACGATGAAAAGCTTGTTTTTAAACTTGCAGTAGAAAAAACAGATTGCAAGGCCAAAGAAACTTGCGGAATACCTACAGAAAAAGAAGTAGCTACAGAACCCTGTTGTTCGCCAAGTAATGGATGTTGTTAAGACATTTTTTTAAATGGACAACTCCATGGTAATCAGAAGTATGACAATTAGAGATTGGCAAGAAGTGGCCAAAATCTATTTAGAAGGAATTTCGACAGGTTATGCAACTTTTGAAACTACCGTTCCAGATTTTGACAGTTGGGATAACGCGCATCTTAATGAATGCCGATTAGTAGCTGAAAAAGACCATAAAATTTTAGGCTGGGCAGCCCTGTCACCAGTATCAAGTAGATGTGTATATGGGGGCGTTGCAGAAGTTAGTGTTTATGTATCAAGTAAATGCAGAGGGCTTGGAGTTGGCAAAACACTCTTGCTAAAACTAATCGGAGAAAGTGAAGCCGCAGGTTATTGGACTATACAGTCCGGTATTTTTCCAGAAAATACGGCCAGTATTAAATTACATGAAACCGTTGGTTTTCGATATATTGGAAAACGTGAGAAAGTTGGAAAAACAAAAGAAGGAGTCTGGAAAGACAATTTATTATTTGAAAAACGAAGTAAAACCGTCGGTGTTTGATTAAAAATGAGAGATAACATACAAAAGCTATTCCCTAAAATTGAATCAACGCTAGAATCACTGCTTCCAGAAACCATTTCTAATCAAAGAAAAGAGAGTCTTGACCCTTTGGCCAGTTACATAAGGGAGAAAATTAAAACCAAAGCTTCAATTCAGCTTAATTTTATTTGTACCCATAATTCTCGTAGAAGCCACCTTTCGCAAGTTTGGGCACAGGCAATAGCCTATCATTTTGGCATTAAGAATATACATTGCTATTCTGGAGGCACAGAAGCTACAGCACTATACCCTATGGCTGCTGAGGCTTTAAAAAAGTCAGGATTCCGTATCCATAAAATTTCTGAAAGCGACAATCCCATATACCGTATAAAGTACGCCGAAAATGCCCACCCTGTAATCGGATTTTCAAAGACTTATGATGATGGTTTTAACCCTAGATCAAATTTCGGGGCTATATTAACCTGTGATTCAGCCAATGAAGCTTGCCCTATCGTTCAAGGCGCGGATGCAAGATTTCCGATAACTTTTGAAGACCCAAAAAAATTTGATAATACACCGCAACAGGAGGAAAAATATTTAGAGCGAAGTCTACAGATTGCGAATGAACTGTATTATGTTTTTAAAGCGACAATATAGATAACTTCATCTCTTCAAAAAGACAGGTGCTGAATACCTATAACCATAATGCGTTGTATACGATAAAACTTATAAGGCCCGTTGTGCATTTTGAATTGCATAAACTTATAAAACCTTCATTTCGAGTTTTTCCGCAGGAAAAAGTATCGAGAACAAGGTCTCTAAACTATGAATTCTGATT
>CAYGUZ010000045.1:0-10060 GCA_964353215.1 uncultured Flavobacteriaceae bacterium | reverse complement strand
TATTCCTAGCAAAGCATTATTAAAATCTGCACAAGTATTCGAATATTTAAAGCATGCCGAAGACTACGGGCTTAGCGCAAAGAAAGTGGAGCATGACTTTGATGCTGTTATTAGCAGAAGTAGAGGTGTAGCCGACGGAATGAGTAAAGGAGTTCAATTTTTGATGAAGAAAAATAAAATTGAAGTTTTAAACGGATACGGAAAAGTGCTACCCGGTAAAAAGGTCGTTGTTAAAGGTGAAAATGGTGATGCCGCCGAGTATAGCGCAAACCATATAATAATCGCCACTGGTGCAAGAAGTCGTGAATTACCAAGTCTTCCGCAGGATGGAAAAAAAGTTATCGGCTATCGCGAAGCAATGACTTTAGAAAAGCAACCTAAAAAATTAATCGTCGTTGGCAGTGGAGCTATCGGTATTGAGTTTGCTTATTTCTATAACAGTATGGGTACCGAAGTTACCGTGGTAGAATACTTGCCAAATATTGTTCCGGTTGAAGATGAAGATGTATCCAAACAGTTAGAGCGTAGTTTTAAAAAATCTGGAATCAAGATTAAAACTTCTGCAGAGGTTATTAAAGTTGATACTAGCGGAGATGGTGTTAAGGCTACCGTAAAAACAGCAAAAGGAGAAGAAGTCTTAGAAGCTGATATTGTTCTTTCTGCTGTTGGAATAAAAACGAACATCGAAAATATCGGCCTTGAAGAAGTGGGTATTGCTACGGATAGAGATAAAATTTTGGTCAACGATTACTATCAAACCAACATTCCGGGTTATTACGCTATTGGTGATGTTACTCCGGGGCAGGCGTTAGCTCATGTAGCTTCTGCAGAAGGCATTCTTTGTGTAGAAAAAATTGCAGGAATGCATGTTGAGGCCTTAGACTATGGCAACATTCCCGGGTGTACTTATTGTTCACCAGAAATAGCTTCTGTTGGATTAACCGAAAAACAGGCCAAAGAAAAAGGATATGATATCAAGGTTGGTAAATTTCCTTTTTCTGCAAGTGGAAAAGCAAAAGCTTCTGGAAATTCAGACGGATTCGTTAAAGTAATCTTTGATGCCAAATATGGAGAATGGTTGGGATGCCATATGATAGGGGCAGGAGTTACCGATATGATTGCAGAAGCGGTATTAGGCCGTAAATTGGAAACTACTGCCCATGAGGTTTTAAAAGCTGTGCACCCGCATCCTACCATGAGTGAAGCGGTTATGGAAGCTGTTGCTGCCGCTTATGATGAAGTAATTCACTTATAACTTATGACAACTGAGCTTTGCTAACACTTTTTAGAGCCACCGCTATTTTAGAAGGAATATCTTATCTCCTATTATTTGGTTTAACCATGCCACTAAAATATTGGGGCGAAATGGGAGAACCCAACAAAGTCGTTGGAATGGCCCATGGAATTCTTTTTATTCTATTTGTAGTTTTAGCAGGTATCGTCTGTTGGGAACGTAAATGGAGTATAAAAAGATTTCTAATCTTTTTTATTGCTTCTCTGCTCCCATTTGGAACCTTTTATGCCGACAAAAAATATTTGAAAGAACATTAGTTTTCTTCAACAACGAACTTATAGATATTACCATTAAACGCACAGATAAACAGATTCTCATTGGCATCGGTTCCGAAAGAAGCTATGTTAAGTCCTGATTCTAATAGCAGTTGGTTTGCACTACCATCTTCTTCTAAAGCCCATATTCGGCCGCTCACAAAATCACCATACACATATTTACCTTGTAATGTCGTGATGTCATCACCTCTGTAGACATAGCCTCCGGTAATCGACCTGTCACCATTATCTTGATTGTATTCAAAAACAGGGGCTATCAGACCCGTGTCATCACAATCGCCTGAAAAACAAGAAGTACCTTCGAACAGTTTCCAGCCGTAATTGCCGCCTGGCTGGACAAGATCAATTTCTTCTATTTCGTTCTGGCCAACATCACCAGTCCATAATTTACCAGTGGTTGTATCAAAACTCATTCGCCAAGGATTACGAAATCCGTAGGCAAAGATTTCATCTCTTGAGGCAGCATCGTTAACAAACGGATTATCAGAAGGTATGGCATAGTTCAAGCCTCCTTCTTGATTATCAACATCTATTCGAAGAATATTACCTAATAGATTTGTTCTGTTTTGGGCATTTCCATCGGGGTCACCACTTCCTCCTCCATCACCCATTGCGATATACAAGTAGCCATCAGAACCAAAAGCTATTTGACCACCATTATGATTTGTTGCAGGCTGCGGAATTTCGATGATAACAAGCTCACTGGCCAAATCAACACTATTCTGATTTGTAGTCGAAACAGTAAATCTAGAAATTACGGAGAGTCCTTCAGAAGGTGTGTAACAGGCGTAAACATAGCCGTTGTTTGTGAAATTTGGATGAAAGGCAAAGCCCAGCAGACCCTGCTCACTAGATATAGAAATTGTCCCTCTCAAATCAAGAAATACATTAGTTTCCGTGGTGCTTTCATCGTTTTCAAAAACCCGAATAGCACCTCCCTTTTCAGCGACAAAGATTCGATTGGTACCATCATCAGGTGACTGAAAATCTAATGGTTGTGTAAAACTAAGGTTCGGAAACGCATTTATTAATCCTATAGTTTCCGCTACCGTTTCTTCTCCAGAATCTTCCATCCCATCTTCTGGATTACTATTTAATTCTTCCGTCTCACAAGAAAATATAAAAAGGGATAAGCACAAAAAAAGCTTTTTAAGAACTTTCATAGCAGTGGGGTTTACAAATATATACGTAAAAACCCTCGTCAATAGATTTTTTTGAACTATCCCTTAAACCTTAAAGCTCTCTATGGCCAAATCATAACTTTGAAGTCCAAAACCTAAAACCACGCCTTTAGCTCCAGAAGAAATATAGGAAGTATGTCGAAATTCTTCTCTTTTAAACGTATTTGATATATGTACCTCAACAACAGGCGTTTCAATTGCTTTTACGGCATCACCGATACCCACTGAGGTATGGGTGTAAGATGCCGCATTTAGAATAATGCCATCATAAGTGAAGCCCACTTCTTGAAGCTTATCGATAATTTCGCCCTCAATATTTGACTGAAAATATTCTAACTGTAGCGTTTTAAATTTAAACTGCAACTTGGTAAAATAATCTTCAAAGGTTTCTTTTCCGTAAACCTCGGGTTCACGCCTGCCCAAAAGATTCAAGTTGGGCCCATTTATAATTATAAGCTTCATAAAGTAAAAGTAATAATAATTTAAGGGCATAAAAAAACGGAAGCAATAGCTCCCGTCTTTTTAATTTACAACTTTTTTTTACCAAGCATATCCTAAAGAAACACCTAAACCTACAGTAACCGAGTTAACAGATACTTCAAAATTATCGGAGCTACCCGAGACAAAACTTAAACCGGCAAATACATCTACTAAGAAATGTTCTCCAAAAATCCACTGATGTCCGGCTTCACCACCAATAGAAAAGAATCCTGAAGAATTATCAAAATCATCACTTAACCCAAAATATCCGGCAGTAGGCCCCGCATGCCATCCTCTTAAAGCTTGATCGCTAGAAAAATAAAATCTATATTCTCCTCCAATACCAAACCCAGATATATCTGAAACATTGTAATAAAGTCCTGAAATGGTTAAGGTCTGCGCATCATTGGTGGCAAACTCATAGCCAACATTAGCGACTCCAAAAGCCAATCCAATCGGATTTGCCTTAATTGCTTGCTCTTGAGCCTTTACCGTTCCGAATAAACCAATACACAGAAATGAAATCAATACTAATTTTCTCATAATATTTTATTTAGTTGATTTTAAAAATAAGGATTTTATTTTATTCTTGCTTCACTTAATTTCCTGTTAGATTATAACAATTTGATGTTAAAACCACTAGATTAAAAAAGAAACAAGACACCCAACATTACCGCAGAATAAGTACCATCGTTACTAATTGCAGCATATGAAACGTTGAGCTCCGTTGTTCGATTAATATCTACACCTATCATTGGCTTGTAATAAAGCCCCCCTTCAAAACCATCGCTAACGCCAATAGCATAACCAATATCTCCACCCAGTTTAAAGCCATAAGAAGGGTATACACGTAATGCGGCTGCAGCTGGCACATACTGCAAATTGGCAAACTCTGTACCTATGGTAGTCCCACCATCCGAAATTGTTTCATCTTCTCCAAATGCATTATTAAAACCTGTGGCAAAACCTAAATCAATTTCTTTGGATAGCCCCCACACATATACAATATCAATTCCTAAGCTAAAACTATATAAATCTGAATCTTCGCCCGTAAGTATACCCGCATTAAGGCCTGCCCTAAAATTCGTACGGTCTACTTGTGCATGAATGCTTAAAGAAGTAATCAATAAAATAATAGTTGTTACAAAAATTTTCATGATAAAATGGTTTGGTTATTTGTGATTGCAAACTTAGCACCTTTTACAAGCCTAGATAATTAAAGTTGTAATCTGCTTTAAATCAGTGGTAAAAACAAGACTTTATGAAGGAGAAATGTTTTTACATTCTACTGTATCTTTACAGAATGAACTGGAATCAAGCCTTGCAAGACTATAAACACTACTTGAAAATAGAACGAGGGCTATCAGAAAATTCCATAAAAAATTACACTTTAGACGTAGCTAAACTTATTGATTTTGTAGAACAGTCTAAAATCACCGAAAGTCCAATATCAATCTCAAAAGAAACCATACAGCAGTTTGTCTATGAAATCGCGAAATTGGTAAACCCTAGATCACAAGCGCGTATTGTTTCTGGTCTAAAAGGCTTTTTTAATTACCTGATTTTTGAAGACTTTCGTGCAGAAAACCCTATGGATTTAATAGAGTCTCCTAAAATTGGAAGAAAACTGCCCGACACCCTCTCTACCAAAGAAATTAATCGATTAATAAGTGCGATTGACCTTTCTAGACCTGAAGGTGAGCGGAATAGGGCCATTCTTGAGACCTTATACGGTTGTGGGCTTAGAGTATCAGAATTAACCAACCTAAGACTGTCTGATCTCTATTTTGATGAAGATTTCATAAAAGTCACTGGAAAAGGAGATAAACAGCGCTTTGTACCTATTAGTAAACCCAATAAAAAATTTATCAATCTTTATCGAAATGAAATTAGGGCGCATCAAAAAATCGAAGCAGGGCATGAAGATTTTCTTTTTTTGAACAGAAGAGGAAAGCAATTGACGCGAGCTATGATATTTACCATTATAAAAAGACTTGCAGTGGATATTGGACTAGAGAAGAATATTAGCCCACATACATTCAGACATTCATTTGCTACGCATCTTTTAGAAAATGGTGCTGATTTACGTGCAATACAACAAATGCTAGGTCATGAAAGTATTACAACTACCGAAGTTTACATGCATGTTAATCGCACACACCTGGCCAAAGTTCTAAATGAGTTTCATCCGAGAAAATAAAATTTTAAAATCTAAATTTTGAACCAAGGTTTAAAAAACTGGCACCAGGTTTCTCTGAACCTAAAGGGTTTACACTTGAAGAATTCATGACAGGAAGCTGAAAAATACCTTCCATGGAAAAATTATCATTGAATTGATGCCCAGCACCCATTATAATATCAACTCTAGGTAGCTTTATCCCTCCAGGCAAAAACTCCCATTCGGCCTGAGCCCCTCCTATCAAATAGGTCTTTTCGTCAGAGAGGTACTTCTTTAAAAGAAGAGGAGCTCTAAAACGCTCTCCCAAAACATTTCTTTGATAAAAACCTCTAATCTCCACCTCTAAATTAGTATTTATCAAACGTGTAACCGAAAAATTCGAGTAGCGTTCACCTTTACTAAAAGTAGGATAAGAAAAACCTTTAGTATATAATGTAGATGTTTCTTTCTGGGCAGATATTAAATTTGCCGTATGCATAAAAAGTAATAGTAACAAAGTCTTTCTCATCTACTTCAAATTAATAATATCTTCTTTAACGCATCTACCTATTGGCTAAATATTAACGCAGTTCACCCTTTGATTCATACCCGTAAACAAAGGTCAAAGTGATATATTTGGACTTTAATATTTCAAAATGCCAAAACTTAAAAGAAAATGGTGGAAAGAAGGCGTGGTCTACCAAATATACCCTAGAAGCTTTCAAGACACTACCGGAAATGGTGTTGGTGATTTAAACGGCATCACCAAAAGACTAGACTATATTCAAAGTCTTGGAGTAAACATTATTTGGCTCTGCCCTGTTTACCGATCACCCAATGATGACAATGGCTATGACATAAGTGACTATCGCACCATAATGCCTGAATTTGGTACAATGGCCGATTTTGATAAGCTTCTTTCCGGTATGAAGTCTAGAGGTCTGAAACTGGTTATGGACTTGGTCGCCAACCATACGAGTGATGAGCATTTTTGGTTTCAAGAATCTAGAAAATCAAGAGATAACCCATATCGCGACTATTATCACTGGTGGCCAGCAGAAAAAGGCACACCGCCTAAAAGATGGAGTTATTTTGATGTAGACGGTAATGCTTGGAAAAATGATAAATTGACCGATTCGTATTATCTACATTATTTTTCGGTAAAACAACCCGATTTAAAATGGGAAAATCCTGAGGTTCGAAAAGAAATTTATGATATTATTCGCTTTTGGTTTGATAAAGGGGTAGATGGTTTTCGCATGGATGTCATACCTTTTATTTCAAAAGACACTACTTACCCTGAGCTACCAGAGAAATATAGGGGGAATTTTGTCTCTTACTATTCTGAAGGACCTAGATTACATGAGTTTTTACATGAAATGAATCAACAAGTATTATCAAAATACGACATCATGACCGTTGGCGAGGCACCAGGTATTACCTTGAATAAAGCGCTAGATTTTGTTGATGAGGATAGAGAAGAACTAAATATGTTCTTTCACTTTGATCTTATGTCTTTAGATAGAGATGGTGATGAAGTTTTTTGGATGAGAAGCGATAAATGGAAACTCACTGAATTTAAAAAAATTCACTCTGACTGGGACACGGTTTTTGCCAAAAGAGGATGGGGAAGCATGTTTTTAAGCAATCATGATTTTCCGCGGAGTGTAAGCAGATGGGGCAATGATTCGCCCGAGCATTGGCGTAATTCATCGACAATGCTCCATACCTTTCTATTGACCATGAGAGGTACACCCTATTTCTATTTTGGAGATGAAATAGGTATGACCAATGTCCGTTTTGACACTATAGAAGATTATAAGGATATTAATACGCTTAACCGTTATGAACTTTTAAAACAGAGCGATATAAGTCTAGAAGACTTTATTGAGAACGAAAAAGAAGCTGCACGTGATAATGCCAGAACACCGATGCAATGGGATAGCAGTGCGCATTCCGGTTTTACCGAATCGAAACCTTGGATAAAGGTGAATTCGAATTATAAGACCGGTATCAACGTTGCGGCACAAGAAAATGATAGCGAATCTGTTCTGAACTATTTCAAACAAATGGTTCAGCTGAGAAAAAACCACCTTGGTCTTGTTTATGGTGATTACGAGTTATTATTAGAAGATAATGAAGAAGTCTATGCCTACACCAGAATTTTTGAATCAGAAAAATATCTAATTCTATTAAGTTTTTCGGAAAAAGAAACAACCGTAAATCTTGAAGAAGTTTCTTTTAAAAATGCCGAACTACTTATTTCAAATGATACGACGCTAAAATCGCAATCGACACCAAACTTTTATTTAAAGCCTTATCAAGCTTGTGTTTATGAATTAACCTGATATTTCTTTTTGAAAGGACGAATGATTAATCGAGCCTCTCTATCAAATTTGATGTAATTATAGACCCAATTGATAAAGACCACTACCCTATTTCTAAAACCAATTAGGAAATAGAGGTGAACGAACATCCATATAAACCAAGCGAATATACCTTGAGACTTAAATTTGGGGAGGTCGGCTACAGCCTTATTTCTACCCACGGTGGCCATACTGCCCTTATCATTATATTTAAAAGGTACTAAAGATTTTTCTTCAGACATTCGAATCAGGTTCTTACCTAAATTTTTACCTTGTTGTATGGCAGGTTGCGCCATCATAGGGTGCCCATGAGGGTATAATTCAGATTCCATTTGAGCAACGTCGCCCAAAGCAAAAACATGCTCGAAACCCGCCACTTTATGAAACTCATCAACTTTTAACCGGTTTCCACGGCATAACAATTCTTTTGCATCTAATCCGTTCACAGAGACAGCTTTTACCCCTGCTGCCCAAACCAAGGTAGCGGTTCTAAAAACGGTCTCAGTATTGGTAGTCGCGACCATTCCGTCATAATCGTTGACCCGAACATTTTTCCATACATTTACCCCTAGGCTTTCTAGAAACTGTTCTGCTTTTGTCGAAGCAATCTCGCTCATTGCTGGTAAAATTCTATCGCCTCCCTGCACAAGATTAATTTGTGCCCTTCTGGTATCCAAGTCGGGGTAGTCTTTAGGCAATATACCTTTTTTTATTTCTGCAAGTGCACCGGCCAATTCAACTCCTGTTGGTCCTCCACCTACAATAACAAAGTTCATAAGTGCTTCACGTTCATGCAAATCATCTGTCAATAAAGCCTGCTCAAAATTTTCTAAAATTAAGCTCCTCAAGTTCAATGATTCTGGAATGGATTTCATAGACATACTGTTCGCCTCAATTGTTTTATTCCCAAAAAAGTTGGTTGTAGATCCCGTGGCGACCACTAGATAATCAAATTTTAAAACTCCAATATTGGTTTGCACGATAT
The DNA here is from genome assembly GCA_964353215.1 of uncultured Flavobacteriaceae bacterium. GTDB lineage: Bacteria > Bacteroidota > Bacteroidia > Flavobacteriales > Flavobacteriaceae > Croceitalea. Next base: position 1,321 of record CAYGUZ010000045.1, on the reverse strand, counting down.
TGGTATCGGTATCTATGGCCAAAACTTCAGCCAACCTAAAATAGGTGTTTGGAAAATCGTGAATTACCTTTCTAATCGGATAGGCTATAGAGTCTGGCTCTAATCCACCAGTAGAAACCTGATATAATAAGGGCTGAAAAGTATGGTAGTTGTGCTTATCTAAAAGCACCACCTGAAACTCTTTATTACGTAATTTTTTTGCCAAAGAAATACCCCCAAAACCACCACCTATAATGACAACTCTTGGAAAACTTGATTGCGGTATATTCATAGAATCGATTGAACAACAAATTTACAAATAAGCCATAGGTATCCGTTAATTTTCCGAGAAGCATTTTAGTATATTTATCATAAGATTAAACCATTGCGAACCATGAAGATTAAAGTTCTAGTTCTATTCTTATCAATTCTCAATTTAGCCTTTGCCCAAAAAAAACAGCGCTGCGTTCACTTGATTCCAAAAGCGAAAAATATGGAGAAATAGCCCAACAGATTTGGGTTTACGCCGAAATGGGCTATCAAGAAACCAAAAGCTCTTCACTTTTGCAAACCACGCTGAAGGAGGAAGGTTTTAAGATAAGTACGGGAATAGCTGAAATACCCACCGCTTTTGTCGCGGAATACGGTTCCGGGTATCCGGTAATCGCAATATTGGGAGAGTTTGATGCACTACCGGGGCTGTCTCAACAAGCCGTTCCGCAAAAAAAATCGGCCGATAAGGTAGCTGGGCATGCATGTGGTCATCACCTATTTGGAACTGCCTCTTCAGCCGCAGCTATTGCGGTGAAAGATTGGATTAAAGCGAACAAACAATCCGGAACTATACGCTTTTATGGTTGCCCGGCAGAAGAAGGCGGCGGTGCCAAAGTCTATATGTCAAGAGAAGGATTGTTCGACGATGTTGATGTTGCCCTTCACTGGCATCCAAGTTCGCAAAATGCAGCAAGTGCCGCAGCAGCATTGGCAAATATTTCGGCTAAATTTAGGTTCTATGGAGTTTCGGCGCATGCAGCAGGCGCACCAGAAATGGGCCGCTCTTCTTTAGATGCTGTCGAAGCCATGAATGTCATGGTGAATATGATGCGTGAGCACATTCCACAAGAGGCTAGAATACATTATGTAATTACCGATGGAGGAAAGGCGCCAAACGTAGTTCCTGATTTTGCAGAAGTTTATTACTATGCCAGGCACAATAGAAGAGATGTTGTACGAGGTATTTTTGAACGCATTGTAAAAGCTGCGGAAGGTGCAGCTTTGGGTACTGAAACTACCATGAAATATGAAATTGTTAATGGCGTTCACGAACTGTTGCCGAATTTGA
>CAYGUZ010000044.1:5894-10308 GCA_964353215.1 uncultured Flavobacteriaceae bacterium | reverse complement strand
TACCCGATGACCATCCTGAAACTGTACAATACGAGGCCTTTGTCAAACTATTTGGCCAAGAAGACAATGCCATTGTTCTTGCCATCAAAGACAGCTTACTGTTTTTACCTAAAAATTTCAATCGCTGGAACAAACTTAGCAAGCAATTTGAAGCCATCCCAGAAACTGATTTTGTTATATCTACAGAAAATTTAAAAGAACTGGTCAAGGATAATGAAAAACAAGAATTTTTCTTAAAACCATTTCTTGATTCGCCCGTAAAAACAAAAGAGGAAGTCGTTGCCTTAAAGGAACATCTCTTTAATGACTTACCTTTTTATGAAAACTTGCTTTTTAACAAAGAAAGTGGCTCCGTTAGAATGGTTGTCTATATGGACAAAGATATTCTAAACGAACCTGTGCGTAACGAATTTATTCTAAACGACTTAGAAGGCCTTGTTGACGACTTTGAAAAAGAAACCGGATTAGACGTACGAGTTTCGGGCATGCCCTACATCAGAACTTGGAATTCAAAAATCATAATAGATGAAATCGGAATTTTCATTCTAGGAGCCTTATTGGTTACATCTATCATATTTTTCTTCTTTTTTAGAAGCTTTAGAGCCACCTTTATTTCAATGTTCGTTGTAATTATAGGGGTAATGTGGGCCTTCGGCATACTTGGTTTATTTAAATATGAAATTACTATTCTTACGGCGCTCATTCCGCCTTTGATAATCGTAATTGGTATTCCAAACTGTATTTTCTTAATCAATAAATACCAGCAAGAAGTAAAAAAGCATGGTAATCAAGCCCTATCGTTACAACGTGTAATTTCAAAAATTGGAAATGCTACTCTAATGACCAATGTCACTACGGCATCAGGATTTGCAACCTTTATCATATTAGACAGTGACCTGCTTAAGGAATTTGGAATTGTAGCTTCCATAAACATCCTTTGTATTTTTATGTTATCATTACTGATAATACCCATACTTTATAGCTTTATGCCTTTACCGAAGACAAAGCATTTAAAGCACTTGAACAAAAAATGGATTGATTTGTTTGTGAATTGGATGGAGCGCATAGTTAGAAACCATCGTATAGCGGTCTATATAACTTCCGTCATCGTTTTGGTGTTGAGTATTGTTGGTATATATCAAATCGAAATCACAGGCAGCAGAATAGAGGACCTGCCAAAAAACACAAAATTTGTGAACGATGTTCGCTTTTTTGAAGCGGAGTTCGATGGCATCATGCCGGTCGAAGTTGTAGTGGATACCAAACAAAAAAATGGTATTTTAAAACCTGCTACGCTTCGCAGAATGGATCAGTTGGCAACAGAAATTAGTGAAACCCCCGAACTCTCTAAATCTATCTCGGTAGTTAATCTGGTCAAGTATTCTAAACAAGCGTTCTACAATGGCATTCCGAAATACTATCAGCTTCCAACTTCTCAAGAGAATACCTTTATCATGGATGTGGCACGAAAATCTGCCGACAATGGAAACTTACTTGAGAGCTTTGTAGATAGTACCGGGCAAACTGCCAGAATGACCACCTTTATGCGCGACGTAAAAACGGAGCGCATGGAAGAAATCGAATCAGATTTAATTAAATCCATAGCCAAGATATTCCCTAAGGAACGCTACAATGTTTTTATTACCGGCAAAGCCCTTTTATTTTTAAAAGGGACAAAGTATTTAGTTAAAAATTTATTGTTATCCCTTGCTTTGGCCATTGGCCTAATTTCATTATTTATGGCCTATCTATTTCGTTCGTTTAGAATGATATTGATTTCACTGGTGCCGAATCTATTGCCCCTGGTTATTACAGCGGGCCTTATGGGTTATTTAGGAGTACCTATAAAACCATCCACCATTTTGGTATTTAGTATTGCTTTTGGCATTTCTGTAGACGATACCATTCACTTTTTAGCAAAATATCGGCAAGAATTAATGGCCAATCGTTGGCAGATTAAAAAATCGGTTTACAACGCATTGCGGGAAACTGGCGTGAGTATGTTCTACACCTCAATCGTTTTATTTTTCGGTTTCTCTGTTTTTATCGTTTCTAGTTTTGGCGGAACCAAAGCACTAGGAGGCTTAGTTTTGGCTACTTTACTCTTTGCAATGTTGTCTAACCTAATTCTACTTCCGTCTCTTTTACTCTCTTTAGAGAAAAACATTGCCAACAAAAAAGTATTCAAAAAGCCTCAGATAAATATTTTACCAAAAGAAGACGAGAGTCCTAAAAGTAAATAAAAGCTTTCAACTTCACTTTCTTTAGGCAAAAACCTATCTTTGAACCCTAATTTATACGCTTAAAAATGAAACTCATTTCTGTCAAAGAATTGCTTGCAACACAACCCACTTCACAAGAAGTAGAAATTAACGGATGGGTAAAAACCTTTAGGAGTAATCGCTTTATTGCCCTAAACGATGGTTCTACCATAAATAATATCCAATGCGTAATCGATTTTGAAAATTTTGATGAAGAACTGATCAAAGGAATCTCAACTGGTGCTGCTATTAGAGTAAAAGGAGCGCTTGTGGAAAGTCAGGGTAAGGGACAAAATGTAGAAATTCAGGTATCATCATTGTTTATTCATGGAAAAGCGGATGCAGATAGCTACCCGATACAACCTAAAAAGCATTCTCTTGAGTTTTTACGTGAAAAAGCACATTTAAGAGTTCGCACAAATACGTTTTCGGCCGTAATGAGGGTTCGTTCGGCACTATCTTATGCTGTACACACCTATTTTCAACAAAACGGATTCTATTACTTTCACGCTCCAATTGTAACCGGTTCAGATGCCGAAGGCGCAGGAGAAATGTTCAGGGTAACAACCCTAGATGCTAAAAACCCTCCCCTAAATTATGATGGCGCCGTAAACTATAAAGAGGATTTCTTCGGCAAAGAAACCAACCTAACTGTTTCAGGCCAATTAGAAGCAGAAGCTTACGCCATGGGGCTCGGCAAAGTATATACCTTTGGCCCGACTTTTAGAGCAGAAAATTCAAACACTTCGCGTCATTTAGCTGAATTCTGGATGATAGAGCCGGAAATGGCTTTCTATGATTTGGATATGAATATGGACTTGGCCGAAGATTTTATAAAATGGGTCATCAACTACGTTTTAGAAAATTGCCAAGACGATTTACAGTTCTTGGAAAAACGGCTGTTAGATGAAGAAAAATCAAAACCTGAAGCAGAACGAAGTGAGATGCCTTTGATTGAAAAATTAAGATTTGTAGTAGACAATAATTTTAAGCGCGTATCTTACACTGAGGCCATTGAAATATTGAGAAACTCAAAGCCGAACAAAAAGAAAAAATTCGACTATATTATTGATGAATGGGGTGCAGATTTGCAAAGTGAGCATGAACGTTTCTTAGTAGAAAAACACTTTAAATGTCCTGTTATTCTATTTGATTATCCCGCTAAAATTAAGGCTTTTTATATGCGTTTGAACGAAGATGAGAAGACAGTTCGCGCAATGGATGTTCTTTTTCCGGGAATTGGGGAAATTGTCGGTGGCTCGCAACGAGAAGAACGCCTTGAAGTACTACAACAAAAGATGGCAGACCTAGGTATTGAAGAAGAAGAGCTCTGGTGGTACCTAGATTTACGCAAGTTTGGTACCGCAGAGCATAGTGGCTTTGGGCTTGGTTTTGAGCGTCTAGTGCAATTCTCAACAGGAATGGGCAATATTAGAGACGTTGTTCCTTTTCCAAGAACACCGCAGAATGCCGCTTTTTAAATTGAATTCTTTAACTTTATAAGAAAGGAAACCTTTATATGCTCAAACAACATTTACAGTTTAAGCTTTCACAAAAATTATCGCCTCAACAAATTCAGTTGATGAAGCTGATTCAACTGCCTACACAGGCTTTTGAACAGCGATTAAAACAAGAATTGGAAGAGAATCCGGCGTTGGAAAGTGGTAAAGCTGAAAATGAAGACATAGAAGACCCTTATGACGATACCTTTGATGACACTACCGACAGTGAATCTATAAGCGCAGAAGACATCAACATAGACGATTATCTCAGTGATGATGAAGTACCTGATTACCGCACACAGACCAGTAATTATAGTGCAGATGACGATGAAAAGAGCATTCCCTACGCTGCAGGCACATCGTTCAATCAATATCTATTAAGCCAACTCAATACCGTTTATTTATCAGATGAAGAATGGGCAATAGCTGAATTTCTTGTGGGCAGTGTTGATGAAAGTGGTTATATAAGAAGGCCCTTAACGGATATTATGGATGATCTAGCCTTCACACAAAATATTTATACCGAAGAAGATAAAATAGAAAAGGTTTTAAAAATAGTTCAAGAGCTAGACCCGCCCGGGGTAGCGGCCAGAACTTTGGATGAATGCCTGATTATTCAATTAAAAAGGAAAGAACCGACACCCTCAATCG
>CAYGUZ010000044.1:0-5884 GCA_964353215.1 uncultured Flavobacteriaceae bacterium | reverse complement strand
AACATTACAGCAAGCTGCTCTTAAAATATGATATAAAAGAAGAGGAACTAAAAGATGCCATTGGGGAAATTGAAAAACTCAATCCAAAACCAGGAGGTTCTTATTCGGGCAATAATAGAATGGTAGAACATGTTGTACCAGACTTTTCTATCAAAATTGTAGATGGTGAATTAGAACTGACCTTAAATGGCCGTAATGCCCCAGAGTTACATGTCTCAAGAGATTATAGCAATATGCTACAAGGCTATAAAGACGCCAAAGAGAAGTCTAAATCACAAAAAGACACTGTTGTCTTTATCAAGCAGAAGTTAGACGCAGCAAAATGGTTTATTGACGCAATTAAACAGCGACAGCAGACCTTATTTGTCACCATGAATACTATTATGGAATATCAGAAAGAGTATTTTTTAACAGGTGACGAACGCAAACTAAGACCGATGATACTAAAAGATATCGCCGATAAAATACATATGGATGTATCTACGGTATCGCGTGTGGCCAATAGCAAGTATGTTGACACTCCTTACGGAACAAAATTGATTAAAGAATTTTTCTCTGAATCAATGAAAAATGAACAGGGAGAAGATGTTTCTACAAGAGAAATAAAAAAGATTTTAGAAACGGTCATTGGTGAGGAAGAAAAAAAGAAACCATTGACCGATGATAAATTAGCTAAAATTCTCAAAGAAAAAGGCTATCCAATTGCAAGGCGAACGGTCGCCAAATACCGAGAGCAACTGGGCATACCTGTGGCCAGGCTCAGAAAACAAATCTAATGACACGTTTTCTAAAAGCAATCTCTTACATTTTTCATCCTCTCTTTATACCTATCGGCGGAACCCTTGCCTATTTTGCTATTGCCCCATATAGTTCTTTAGCGCAACAAAGCGGAAATATTTTACCAATTTTCATCTTGACCGTAATTATACCGATTATCTTTTTTCTGATCCTTAAGAATTTAAAGCTCGTAACTACAATTTTTGCCCCGACAATTCAAGAAAGAAAGTATCCATTACTCATTAGCATTGCTCTATATCTGATGATCTTATATAAAGTAATACCCCAAAATTATATTAGCGAGCTTTATTTTTTCTTTGTGGGATTGCTCACCGCTTCTATTTCGTTGTTCGTATTACTACTTTTAAAGTTTAAAACAAGCATTCACCTTCTTGGCATGGGGAGTTTGCTTTTATTTTTGGTTGGATTAAGTATTCATTTCGAAGTTAATATTACCATAGCTATAGCAATGGCCACACTCTTAAGTGGTCTGGTAGCAACATCTAGGCTCTATTTAAAAGCACACACTACACCCGAATTGGTCATAGGCTTTATTGTTGGGGCCTGCTCTCAATTATTTCTATTTAAATTTTGGCTATAGAATATAGAAGATAACCCCAACCCTAAAAGGCTGTATTTCTATAACTTCATTATTTAAAGTAGCGTTATTTTCAAGTAATGGATTTAAACTATAATACAAATGAACATTCCAAGTGTTATACCCAAAATTGAGTGTTAACCCATATTGCCATTGTGAAATATCATTATTTTTAAAGCGGATATTTCTGTTTTTGTTTTCAGAGATAAACTTTGATTTTCGCGAAAAGAGATAAGCTGCTTTTACTCCTCCGTAAATTCTCCAAAATTTGTAATCGGTAGCGTTAGAAGTTCTCCATCGTATTTCAAAAGGAAATTCAACTGCATGTGCTTCAAACTTAGTACGATTCAAACTATCTGCAGCAATTGGGATTCTATAATTAATGTCAGAACCAAAATCTTCTGCTATAATATTACTGTAATAAGAATTAGTCCCGTAACCCACCCCTAATCCGAGACCAAAATTCCGTTGTGCATTGATTGGAATATCTTTGATAAAACCCACCTGAAGTCCGTAAGATAAATTTCTCTGTATGACCCCTTCTGGTTTGTTTAGTAAAACATTATAAGCCAAACCAGCATAGAACTGATCCTCTAGATACCTAGAAGCTATTATTGTTTCAACTTCGGTGCTATCTTGACTTTGCACTTTTAAAAATGACAAGAAACAACTAATTACGATTATTACGGTTCTAATTATTCGCATACAGCAAAATAAAACAAAAAACGCTCCAGATTTATCATCTGTAGCGTTTTTAAACTAAACTTTAGCCGAGTACCTACTGCTGTAGGTTATTAAAGGCATCACCTTCGAAAGTGGTATAGTTTATCTTAAGAGCTTTTACTTTTCTAAGTTCTTGCTTTATATCATTTACAATTCCCATACTAACTTTTTTATCCACCTTCAATGATACTATTGCGACTTTTTGTAATTGCTCTGGCATCTTTGCTAATTCAGACAACACGTATGAACCCACTTCATCAAGAGTGGCAAATTTTCCATTCAATTGTATTTTAGCCTCAGTTCCTGCTATTCCAGCATATTGTTTGTTTGGCTTACCAACTATAATTTCTATAACCCTATCGACCTTTTCTAGTCTCTCGATTTCAGTGGCATTTGGCAGCGTATTATCTACTAATAAATTCGTGTTTTTCATGGTTGTGACCGTCATAAAAAAGAACAGTAATATAAATACGATATCTGGCAATGACGCTGTCGAAACTTTAGGTTGATTGGCGGTGTTTTTTCTATTCGTACGTATCATAGAGGTGGTTGTTTAATTATTAGTAATCTGTGCTTCTGATATTTTCTGCGGAAATAATAGCCTTACGGACTCTATTTTATTTTTCATTTCTGCCTTTTCAGTGTGTGAAATATGAGTCTCTTCATACTTCTGCATGAGCTTAGCATAAGAGACCTTATACATTCTCAAAGCTTCCCTATCTCTTAGTTCATTATATGCTGCAACCAATTCGTTTTGTACGGCTACATAAACCCCATAATTCGTCCCGCGGGTATTTGATAAAGATATTACCGCTTTTTTGGGGTTATCAGATGACCTTGAATCTTGTTTTCCTTTACAATAACTACAATGTCCCTCACCTTCTTTAATACCTCCATTATCCAAAAAGGCGATCGTTTTGGCTCTTAGATCTTTTATATCGGACAATGCCCCTTCCACTAATAGCCCATTATTAGAATTTAGGCTAACTCTAAATAAGTTCTTCTCTTTTACTTTTGAATCTTTTACGTCATCAGGTAATATTCGATTAAGACCGGCGTCATTTTCGATTGTAGTAGTAACTAAAAAAAAGATGAGCAATAAAAATGCAATGTCTGCCATGGAACCAGCATTTACTTCTGGCTGAATTCTATTTCTTGCCATAAGGAAAGGTTTATAGTTAATATTGAACTACAATTACCAACCCTTAAGTGAAGAATAAAAACTTAAATGAGCGAATGCGTCTTTTGAATGAGTGAAAGAAAATATAGAAGTTTATACCAAAAAAAAACGCTCCAGATTTATCATCTGAAGCGCATTTTAAACTAAATTTTAGTCTTATACCTACTACTGCAGGTTATTAAAAGCGTCACCTTCGAAAGTAGTATAATTTACTTTAAGGGCATTTACTTTTCTTAATTCTTGCTTTATGTCCGATATCAAGCCCATATTGGCCTCTTTATCAACTTTCAAAGCAGTTGTTAAAACATTTTGCAATTCCTGCGGCTTTTTAGCGCGCTCGGCCAAAATATAAGAACCTACTTCATCAACACTAGCAAACTTATCGTTCAATTGAATTCTAGTTTCCGTACCATATACACTTGCGTATTCTCTAGTTGGCTTACCTGCGAAAATGTAAATCACACGGTCTTTCTTTTCCAACTTTTTAATTTCAGTTGCATTTGGTAAGGTATTCTCTACCATTATTGAGCTATCCTTCATGACCGTAACCGTCATAAAGAAAAACAATAACATAAAAACAATATCAGGAAGCGATGCCGTTGAAACCGCAGGTAATTCTCCGTCTTTCTTTTTTGCAAATTTTGCCATCTATTCTTTTTTATTGGTTCTTAGAAGTTTCAGCTTCCGATAGTTTCTGTGGAAATAACTCTTGAATTTTCTTCACCTTGTCTTTGAGTTCATCTCGAACACTACTTGGTGTTTCCGGATTCAAATATTCAGCTTCCATTTTAACAAAGTCTGTACCATATAGACGTTGCGCTTCACGATTACGTAAATCATTATAGGCCCCGACCAGTTCGTTCTGAACTGTGATGTAGGTGCTATACTTTGTTTCTCTGTCGTTCTTAAGGGATATAATCGCCTTATCAGGATTATCGGAAGAACTTGCATCTCTTTTACCCTTGCAGTAGTTGCAATATTCTGGACTCCCGGAAGGCGCTCCTCCGTTATCCAAAAAAGCAATTGCAGCTTCCCTTAGATTCTTAATATCCATTATCTCTTCTTCCACCAATAGTTGTCCGTTTCTATTGATATTAACCGTAAAAATATTTTTTTGCTTAATTACAACATCAATATCTTCTGGTGGCTCCATTGGAGGAAGCATTCTATCTAACCCTGCATCTGTTTCTATGGTTGTAGTAACCAAGAAAAAGATAAGTAGCAAGAAAGCAATGTCCGCCATAGAACCAGCATTAACCTCTGGTGCTCCTTTTCTTCTAGGCATAACTTATATTTTTACTTAACGAATATTTTTTTAACTCCTGACCAGACCATTAGTGCCACGGCCACTACTGTAAGAATAAAGAAGACATTTAATCCCATTCCTATATTCTTTACCGTGCTTTCGGTTGCACCTTTGTCAGCCATTGCGTCAGCAATTGATTTAGCCTCATCTCCTGAAGATAATCCATAAGAAATAGCTACAATTACCGCCAATCCACCTAAAGCGAAAAGTGTCTTTTTAAGTCCGCCCGGTGTCGTCATCATTTTCTTTAAACCAAAAAACAATGCCAATGCGGCCGCAGCTATCAAAAGAACCCATGTCAAAACAAACATTAGGTCAATCGCTCCGCTGTTAATAGCTTCGGGATCATCACCTGACGGCATGAAGAAGAAGCTTAGGACAGCCCCTATAACTCCGATAACTATTAATACAATCTTTAATATTTTTTGCATGATTCGATAGTTTTAAATGTTATCAATTATTTTTTATGGGCAGCCAACATATCAATCAAAGAGATTGATGAGTCTTCCATATCATTTACGATACCATCGATTTTAGCAATAATGTAGTTGTAAAAAATTTGAAGGATAATTGCAGTAATCAGACCAAATACGGTAGTCAATAAGGCTACCTGAATATCACCTGCGATCAGTGATGCACTTAAGTTACCTACAGCAGCAATTTTCTGGAAGGCCTGAATCATACCAATTACCGTACCCATGAAACCAAGCATCGGTGCAATAGCGATAAATAATGATAACCAAGATACGTTCTTTTCTAATTGACCCATTTGAACTCCACCATAAGCTACAACAGCTTTTTCGGCAGACTCTAGTCCTTCACCAACTCTATCCAATCCTTGGTAAAAGATAGAAGCAACAGGCCCTTTTGTATTTCTGCAAACTTCTTTAGCAGCTTCAACACCACCTGACGCCAAGGCATCTTCAACTTGTTGTTTTAATTTAGAAGAATTGGTACTTGCCATATTAAGGTATATAATACGCTCAATTGCAACTGCCAAACCTAAAATTAAACATAATAATACGATACCCATAAAAGCTGGTCCACCTTGTATGAACTGTTCTTTCAATACTTGGGTAAAACCTTTGCTTGCCTCAGCAGCAGCTTCTTCTTGAGCCATGGCTGTTGTTGTACCTAAAATAAACATTCCGGCAATAGCCAGAGAAGAGGATATTTTTTTCATCGTGTTCAAACTTAAATTTAGTTAGTTAATAATGTTAAAGATATAAAAATTTAATAATTAAAAAATTAATTGTTCAGCAGAGAGGAAGGGATTCGAACCCTCGATACACTTTTGGTG
>CAYGUZ010000043.1:0-10329 GCA_964353215.1 uncultured Flavobacteriaceae bacterium | reverse complement strand
TGCATGACTATCTCTGTTAGAATTCGCACTGGAAAACGGATCATTATTCACTAATTCCCATGAAATGCCATCTGAACTTGACATGACGTTTGAATCCGTAGAACTTGAGGCACCTATTATCCACAATTTATCATTAAAATTGAGCGCGGTATGACGAGTCCTACTATTTCCGATAAGATTATCGGAGGCCAAAGTCCAAACTATGCCATCGCCGCTGAACCATACCTTATTTCTATGGATAACATAAAGTTTATCATTGAATACCGTCGTGGTATGACGCGCTATTCTACCAAAACCAGCAGCATTGGTCACTAAATTCCATTCTATACCGTCCTCACTATTCCAGACATCCGCGTCTTCACTTTCATAATCCCCACCGATAATCCATAATTTATCTTGAAAGGCCGTCATGGTATGATATCTGCGTACAGGCCATTGTGCGTTTGCTGTTGCTAAAGTCCAATCGACACCATTCTCACTAAACCATACGTCATTGGATCTTCGTCCTTCTACTGTGGAATTGTCTTTGGTACCACCAGAAAGCCATACTTTATCTTGAAATACGGTACTCGCAAAAGAGCTCCTTCCAGAAAAATCCGCATTTTGAGTAGCATTAGAAAACTGTATATTTCTAGTATCAAAACCTTGAATAGCACTTTCGCTTTCGCCCCCATTGCCGTCTTTCGCTACAACCTTCCAATTCAGCCTTTCAAAAAGGGGTAGCCTTTCTTCTAGTTCTAGCATAGCGTCAGTAGTTGTTCCGACTAAAGTGGTTGGTGTTGCCGTGGTATCCGCATAAATCTCATAGGTAATCGTATCGCCGTCCGCATCGGTTGCTGCCTCCCAACTAAACGTTGGTTTTACGTCAATATTTATGGCATCCGCTATAGGGCTCAAAAGAACAGCTTGTGTAGGCAGTTGATTTTCAGGCTCAGGTTCTGGATCAGGGTTCGGTTGAGCAATTGGCTCGGGTGGCGGCGCATCATCTTTGCTGCAGCTTTGAAAGTAGTTGATAACTAGAAGTAATAGGGTGATTTTTAATAGAATTTTCATAATGTATAGTTTAAAAAGGTTGAATTAATTACAATATTGATTTGCCGTTCTACGGTATAAATCGCCACTAGGCAAGGCCATAAAATCATCCCCATATTTGGCAACAACAAAAGGCATCACTCCATTTGGCCAATCTTCTAGAACATAGGGGTGGGTACTGTACATCACGATAATCATCATTCCATTGGGTAGCGCGGCAACATCCCAATATCCTGTTATATAGGTCGTACCCGAACTTACGGCACCTGCCCCGTTGGTCTGTATACTTACATGACCCGAAAGCGCTTCAGTATAGGTTCCGTTTGCACAAAATTGGGTTTGGCTGTTTGTATTTCTACTATCGCTACCGGTTATACCTGTATTGTAGTTTCCGGTTGTAGCCGTAAGTAAGGTATTCGCAACATATTGTCGAAAGGTATTCGCTGCATCGGTATCAAACTGCATTTCACCAATATCATCACCCAAAAGATCGCGGATAACCTTATGCCCTTCGGCCATAGGTGTTTTGCTCGGCTGATGTACCGTTGCTGCAGGCTGGTCTTTCTTTTTTTCCACTAGACTTACCGCTTTATTTTCGGCTACAAGTAATGATTCAAGTTGTTTTAAAAGTGTTTCGGGTTCTCTTAAAAAGGTTTCCTTTAGCTGAGATTTAATCGCGATTTGTGTTTTAAGGTCCGCGGTCTCTCCGGCATAGTCTTCCACATACTTTAAGTAGCGTTCAAAGTGTGCTTCAGTTAATTCATAGCCCTGAGCAGTCGCAATTAATTCTTGTTTCGCCAAAAGTTCTGCTTTTTGACCACAGCTTACTAAACTGATACAGAATGCTATTATACTTGCTACTTTAAGGCTATTGTTTTGCATGGTTTCTTAGATTTATGTTCATTAATATTTTGCTAGTAGTACTCACCTAACTTTTACATATGTTTCGTTTATATGGTCATCAGGTGTTGCAGTAAAACCTTTAGGGTATTCCATAACAGAAAAAAAATCAGCGTTTTTTCTGAGTTTTATTCTTTGACTTGATAACGAAAAGTTCAATTCCATTGAAGTCTACATTGGCGATTTCATGCAAGCCTTTCAACTGCTTGTTCACGTAGTATATTAAAAGTAGGATCACTTCAAGACCAACTAAAAGCCATGGATTTATTCCCTCGACTAAGTTGGCTAGTGTTTCAGAGAGTAAGGCCGATGCGTTCAAGACAATTAGCGCGAGTAAAATGACAGATGTTTTCATGGTTCTTGTTTTCGTGGTTATTTACCCTCGCAAGTTGCAGAAGATGAGGCTTGTATCCTTCAGGGTTTTCCCTGAAATAAAAAACTCAGGGTTTTCCCTGAGTTTTGAATAGATACCATCGGTTTATGACATAAGATTAGTATGGCGGTATTCCCTTCCAATGGAAAAAGGAAAAGTCAAGAGACGCCTTTCCATCTAATAGACATCATAAAGTTGTCGTCTTAGCTGCTAATATCTTTAATGCCAATACTGCATAAAAAAAATTAGAAATTTGAGGTTTCGTAAAACGGACATTTTAGAGAATAACTTTTCCAAAACAGAGCATCTTCATAAGAGAGTTTCATTCTTGGTCGCTTTTCGTTCTTTCGAGAATTCACCTTTTTCAGACATATTTGAACTCTTTATAAAAGCCGTCTTTTGTAAAGAGTTAGGTCTTTTAAATTATTACAAAAAGTTCAACCGCAGTTCAAAAAACATGACTTGCGGGCTTAACGTGAAGAGTATATCGCTCAAAAAGTTTGAACGCTGTACCGCCGAGGTCACGAATAAATAGAAAAACTTTACGTCAAATCAAGCTTGCTTGAATTTGTAATTTAAGCCTTTAACTTCATAAGGATAATTAAGAAAGAAAATTCAAGCTATTATTGTTCTTGGTGTTATTTTGAATACAAACCTTTTAACGCTAAACTAATTTAGTAAACTCACATTCTTTCGTCTTTAGTTAATTGCTGCTCACCTATACAAAAGAACCAACCATCTACAGAAATACTTCAAAAAAAAAATTGTTTGCGATTTTTATCTTTTAAGAAGTTGATATTTTATGGATATTTTATTAATAGAAGACGACGAGATTGAGGTAATGAAGTTAGAACGTACGCTAACAAAACTTCAATTAAAACATACGGTACTAAAAGCTAAGAATGGTGAACACGCATTAGAAATTTTGCGGGCTTCTTCGAAACTACCTGATATCATTCTTTTAGACTTGAATATGCCACGAATGAGCGGTATAGAATTTCTTCAAATTCTAAAAAATGACGAGATCTTGCAATACCTGCCGACCATAATTCTTACAACATCAGAAAATAGGGCAGACTTATTAAAGTGTTATCAAACAGGTATAGCAGGTTATATCATTAAACCTTTAAAATATGAGGACTACCAACTTAAATTACGGAAGGTTCTTGAATATTGGAACATCAACCAATTGGTTAAAGGCTAGAAGAAAATAGCTTTTCACAACATTTTTTATAGAATACGTATTACTTTTCCTACTTTTAAGATATAATTTAATCTTATGAAAGGAATTGTTTTTACTGAATTTTTAGAAATGGTTGAATCCAAGTTTGGATTAGAGACCGTTGATCTTATTATAGAAAATTCAGATTTATCTTCTGATGGAATATATACCTCTGTGGGAACCTATGATTTTAACGAAATGGTTTCTTTAATTACGAGTCTTAGCGGCGAAGTAGATATTCCAACAGGTGATTTGATCTACACTTTCGGATTATACTTGTTTACTAGTTTAGGTAAAGCACACCCTGAGGTAATTCAAAGCTATAATTCGCCTATAGGCCTTTTATACTCTATTGAAGATCATATTCATGTACATGTGAAAAAGCTCTATCTAGATGCAGAATTGCCAACATTTAAGATCTTAGAGAAAACGGACACTTCTATTTCAATGATTTATAATTCTTCAAGAGGATTATATCGTTTGGCCCATGGGCTTATCGAGAAAGCTTTTGAACATTTTAATGGTTCTGCATCTGTCAGTTATGAACTTCTAAAGGAAGATGGTACCGAAGTGAAATTCGACATTGTTCAAAATGGATAGTAAAGAGGTCACGCTATTAAAAAAGGCATTAGAAAGGCAGAAAAAGGCCCGACAGCAAGCCGAAAAAATCTTAGAGGAAAAATCTAAACAACTTTATGATGTAACACAACATTTAAGAGAGTCAAATAGCAGATTAGAAAATCTTCTAACTGAAAAGACCTCTGAGATGGATGGGGTATTTCTGAACATTATCGATCCTTATGTAATAATGGATCTTGAATTTAATGTGGTGAACATGAATTCTTCTGCAAAAGATTTTCTCGGTTTTGATAATAGCAAAAAATCAGTAAACCTAAGAGAACTGGTTCACCCAGAATTCATTCAATATACTGCAGAATCTTTAGCATCTCTACTTGAAGTTGGTACCTTAAAAAATTACCGGGCAAAAATTATTTTACTTAATAAAGTAGAAAAATGGGTGCAAATTAATGCAAGTTTGGTCTACGATTCAAAACGAAAGCCAATTGCCGCACAGGGCATTATAAGAGACATTACCAATGAAATGGAAGTCAAACAGATTTTGGCAGACCAAAAAAAGCAGCTCGATATTATCGTTGAGAACTCTCCTTTAGGTATTATACTGTCTTCTGAAGGTAAAATAATTAAAGCGAATAAAACCTTTGTTAAGATGTTGGGGTACCCTGAGAGCGAACTAAAAGAGATGCCGATGAAAGATTACACTTACTCCGTTAATGATGTTGATAAAGCTCAAAATGACTTAATGGAGCAAATGGACAGCGGTGAATTGGATCAATTTACCATGATCAAAAAATACATTAAGAAAAATGGTGAAATAGTATCGGCCAAAATCACCGTAAATAGTTTAGATAATTTAAAAGATAAAACAGACTATCAGGTAGCAATAATCGAAGATATTACCAAAGAAATCGAAGCAGAAGAACGTTTATTGGCCGAAAGACGAAAGTATAGCAATATTATTGCCAATATGAACCTTGGCTTGATAGAATTGGATTTAGAGGGAATCATTCAAACCACAAATCAAAGTTTCTGTAAGATGAGTGGTTTTACTAACGAAGAATTAGAGGGCGAAAAAGCTATTGATGTGCTTAGAATAAAGAATAAAGAATTAATAGTCGAGAAATCTGATCAACTTTTAAGGGGTGTTTCCGATTCTTATGAGATAGAGGTGCTACGAAAAAATAATACCAAACGATATTGGTTAATTAGTGGAGCACCAAGATATGATGAAGCAAAGAATATTATTGGATCGATTGGTATTTATTTAGATATTACAGATCAAAAACAATTAGAACTTCAAAAAGAAAAGCTTTTGACCGAGTTAGAAAAGAGTAACGAGAACTTGCAAGAATATGCCCATATCGTATCACATGATTTAAAATCGCCATTACGTAGCATTAGCGCATTGGCAACTTGGTTATATGATGATTATAATGATGTTTTAGATGATTCTGGCAAAGAGAATCTCGGTCTAATGCAAGAAAAAGTGGCATCGATGGACCGTCTTATTCATGGTATTCTAGAGTATTCAACAGCTGACAATTCTGAATTGAAATCAGCTCCTGTAGACCTAAACGATGTTGTTTTAGAAATAAAAGATAGTATTTATATACCAGAACATGTCGATTTAAGTATTCCGGTACCTCTACCAATTATAGATGCCGATAAAACAAAATTGCATCAACTCTTTCAAAATATCATTGGTAACGCGGTAGTTCATATTGAAAAAGAAAAAGGTCTTGTAGAAGTTTTATATGAAGAGAAAAAGGCCTTCTATCAATTCTCCATAAAAGATAATGGAGTAGGTATACCAAAAAAATATCATAAAAAAATCTTCAATATTTTTCAATCTATTGGAGACAATAAAAGATCTACCGGAATTGGTTTATCTATTGTCAAAAAAATTGTTGATCGTTACGAAGGTGAAGTTTGGGTGGAGAGTGAATTGGGTGAAGGAACCCAGTTTTATTTTACTTTAAAAAAAGAATTGTGTCAGAATACAAAAATGGCAACATGAAAATAGTACAGGATATTAGAATTAAAGGGGAACAATTTTTAAATACAGAGGCATTTAAAAAGTTAAAGAATCCGTTAGTACTAGTTTTTGGTAACAGGTATATGTTGGAAGAAGATAATATATATGCAGAAATAAAGAAGATAGTACCCACAGGTCATATTGTATTTGGCAGTACTTCTGGCGAAATATTAAAAGATGCAGTTTATGAAGGTTCTGTAGTACTAACCGCAATTGAATTTGAAAGAAGTTCATTTATGGTCAAGCGCAGTAATATCTACGATTTTAAAAATGATGATACCCTTTTAGGTGAAAAGCTGATGGACAAATTTCCTGCGAAAAATCTAAAACATTTGTTTGTGGTTTCTGAGGGTAGTATGGTAAATGGCAGTGCCTTAATCAACGGTTTTGAGAAAAAGAAAGAAGTAGGAATGGGTTTGTCAGGAGGGCTTTGCGGAGATGATGCCCGTTTTGAGCGTACCCTTGCTTCGTATAATGAAAACCCAAAAGAAGGCGAGATTATAGCCATCGGTTTTTATGGTGGTACCCTAGAAATTACAAGCGCCAATTATGGCGGATGGACCCCTTTTGGCCCCGAACGGATCATCACTAAAAGCAACAATAATCTATTGTACGAATTAGATGGTAAACCGGCCTTGGACCTTTATAAAAACTATCTAGGCGAGAAAGCAAAAGACTTGCCAGAATCTGCTTTGTTATATCCCCTAAGTGTTAAAGCAAAAGTAGATGAAGAACCTATCGTGCGTACGATTCTAAATATAGATCACGATGATAACTCTATGGTTTTGGCTGGTGATGTACCTGAAGGATCAAAAGTACAATTGATGATGTCTTCTGTAGATGATATTGCCAATGGCGCTAATCTAGCTGCCCAATTAGCAATGAAAAAACGAAAAACAAAACCAGAATTGGCATTATTGGTAAGTTGTATTGGCAGAAAACTGGTGATGGACCAACGTACCGAAGAAGAAATAGAAGAAGTGCAATCTGTTATCGGAGCGGAATCTATAATCTGTGGATTTTATTCCTACGGAGAAATGGCGCCTTTTAGTGATAATACCGTCTGTAGATTGCATAACCAAACCATGACCCTAACTTTATTTAGCGAATAATGCATCCACTGCTACAAAGACAAATTAGAAAGTATGGTTCAGAGAATCTTTTGGGCCTGCCTGAGCTTTCTCGTTTATTGGATGCCATAGCCAAATCTTATGAAAATTATGACGAGAAACTAGCAATGATGCAAAGGGCAACTGCCATTAGCTCAGAAGAATTATATGAGGCTAATGCACAGTTAAGTGCAGAAGGGGTGCGCCAGCAAAAAGTACTTGTTTCCTTAGAAAAGGCTATAGTAAGCTTAACGAAAAACCTAGAAGAGAACGAGATTTTTGGTCAGCTGGATAAAACCGATTTTGACGCCGAGCATTTGGCAAAATACATTAGTAGCCTAGCGAAAAAAGTAACTGAAATTTCTTCGGATAAGGATAGGTTGTTGAAGGATTTAGAAGACCAAAATCAATCGTTGAACAATTATGCACATATGGTTTCACATGATTTAAAGTCGCCTATTAGGAATGTAAATACTTTAATGAGTTGGATTCTAGAGGAGGAAAAACAGAATTTTTCGGATTCTAGTAAAGAAAATTGTGAGTTGGTATCTCAGAATTTAGAAAAGATAGATAAACTCATAGACGGTATTTTACGTCATGCTAGTTTGGGGCAAACAGCAGAGCAACGGATAACTTTTAGTTTAAAAGAGTTGTTAGAAGATATTAAGAAAACCATTTATGTGCCAGATAACGTGCAACTTATTTTTGCCAATAATCTTCCAGTTTTACATTTAGAAAAAGAGATTGTACAACAGCTTTTCATGAACTTAATTACCAATGCAGTTACAGCAACAGAACATAAAACATTAGGAGAGATACATATAAGTTCAGAGGAAGAAGGTGAGTATTGGAAATTTAAGGTCGCTGATAACGGAAAAGGGATTGATCCTAAATATCAATCGGCTATTTTTAAAATGTTTAAAAAACTTGACAATGACTCAAAAACAACCGGCATTGGATTGGCAATAGTCAAAAAAATAATACACCTATACAGAGGGGAGATTTGGCTAGAAAGTGAGTTAGATAGGGGTACAACATTTTATTTCACCATAAAAAATGAGTATGTTAGAAAAGCCTAATTTATTATACCTTAAAGAACTTGCTGACGATGATCTTGCTTTTGAAAATAAATTCATCGGGATTTTAAAGTATGAATTTCCATTAGAGCAACAGCAATATATAAATTACATAGAGAAGAGTCAGTTGATCGAGGCTGCTGAAATAGTACATAAACTAAAGCATAAATTCAATATACTTGGTATGACAGAGTCTTATGCCTTTGCTGTAGCTTATGAAGAAGAGTTAAAAAAAAATAGACCACAAATGGATAAGCGTTTTAGGGATATTTTAATGATTGTAGAAAACTATTTAAAAACAATATAATATGAAATGCATTATCATAGACGATGAGGTCGCAGCTAGGGCCATTGTCAAGCAGCTTTGCTCAAATGTTTCAACCTTGGATGTAATAGAAGAGTTTGATAATGCAATAGAAGCAATAAAATTTTTGAACCAGCATGAGGTAGACCTTATCTTTTTGGATATTCATATGCCAGGTTTTAGTGGAGTAGATTTTGTACAGACTTTAAAAAACCCGCCGAAAATTGTAATGACAACTTCAGATACAGAATTTGCAATTGCAGCTTATGAGTATGAGGCTATTATAGATTATTTGGTAAAACCTATTACACAGGTACGTTTTGAAAAATGTATTCAAAAAGTAGAAAACACTTCGTTTACTACCAATTCAAAAAATACTGCTAAAGCGAACCAAGAAGATGTTGGTGAAGACTTGTATATCAATATAGATAGAAGGCTAATCAAACTTAAATTGAACGATATATTGGTGGTTGAGGCTAAAGGCGATTATATAGAAGTCAAAACTACAAAGCAAGATTATAGAGTTCATACCACACTAAAAAAAATAAAAGAAAAACTGCCAGGGAATACTTTTCTTCAAATACACCGTTCTTACATCATTAATTTTACCAAAATTATAGATATAGAAGACAATAGTGTTTTAATAGAAAAGAGTGTTATACCCATTAGCCGTTCTAATAGGCCTGAACTTATGCGGCGACTAAACTTATTATAATACCAAGGATAACAAAACCTGTTTGTATAGTATTGGACAAGATGTTTATTGCCTTAACTTTTTGTAGAACAAAGGTTTTTTAGTTAAAAACCACTTTACTTTAACCCCAATTTCCGTAAACTCGAAACCAGCTGCGGTAGCTGAAGCTATATTGCTATACTTTCCGTATAGATTGGCACTAAAGCGTTTAGAGAATTGGTGTTGCAAACTAGCTTCTGCCCTAAAAATAGTGGTATTAGGGTCTTGCTCTACTTTTTGGAACCCAGTAGCGCTACTCAGCATATATTGGGTTTTTTCTGTAATGTTGCCACGTACGTCTGCAAAGAGTTCAAAAGCTTGGTATTGTTCTGGGCTAAAGTAAATGGTAGGTACTTGGTCTTTAAATGAGAGGTATTGGTAATTTACACCCACTTTTACTGCAGGTTTTTTAAATAACTTATAATACAAAGACGTAAACAGTAGGTTGCGGCTATTAGCATCACTTTGTCTGGTATGCATTACTTGGGTATACCAACCAAGGTTAACGTTAGTGCCCAGATTATAGGTAAGCCCGTAATGGTTTTGTACAATTTCACGTTCAATAAGGTCGGCATTAAAGTTTTGTACCTCTCGTTGATAGCTTAGGTTAAGATTTTGTAAAGCAAAAGGCTGTAGTAATAAACGCATATCTAGAACAGGTTGTATGTAGGCATCCTCCATAAACCTAGAGTTGTTTGCCCCCAGTACTGTCTTTAAAACGACTTTAGGAAAAAACTTGTACTCCATTCCGGCAAGAAGTACATGAGAATTTGCTTTGTTTCCGGTAACGGTGTTTTCTGTTGTGCGGTATAGATAAGAAACTGAAGTTTTAAATTTTGTAGATAATGAAAGGTTTACATTGGTGTTAGAGAAAAAAGCTTTGTTGTCGCCATTGTCAAATGTAAAGCCGGTATGCTCTTCAATATAGGGGGTATAAATTAAATTGAGTTTCTCTACAAAACTAAG
>CAYGUZ010000042.1:0-10366 GCA_964353215.1 uncultured Flavobacteriaceae bacterium | reverse complement strand
AAGCTGCAAGGCCAATAAAAGTTGCAGCTCCGCCAAGTATTTTGTCAGTTTTCCCAAAAGGAGATTCAATGACATCGAAGGCCAGGGAGCCTACAATCAAAAGTTTGCCCATTCAATTTGAATTTTGCTGCAAATATATGGCGATTTTCTAGAACTATTTCCTTCCAAAATCTGCGGGGATTTCACCCCATGCTTTTGTTTCCCATTTAACGATAGGTGTATTGTAAGAATTTGTTTTCAACCACTTTTCCGCACGGGCTACAAGTTCAAAAACAGGTTTGTTTTTGGCATTGGGCTTTAGCTTGGTCTTACAAGTCTTTTTTCTTACCCAACCCATAGCAATACGAGAATCGGTGTAGATAATACGATCGCTTTTTTGCTCTTTAAGAAAAGCGAGACCGTGCACCAAGGCCAGAAACTCACCTATATTATTGGTGCCCTCTTTAAAAGGGCCTTGCTTGAACAATTTTTTTTTGGTTTTGGTATCTACCCCTTGATATTCCATTACACCAGGGTTTCCACTTGAAGCGGCGTCCACTGCAATAGAATGCATATTGGGTTCACCAATTTTTAATAATTCTTCAGGAGTTAATGAAGGCTTCCCTTTTTTCGTTCCTTTATACTCGAGGTAATTTCCGTTAAAAGCTTTTTTTGCTTCTGCAAAAGTGGAGAACGATTTGTATTGAGCTCCTTTTATTCCTGTTATCTGTGCTTTACAATCATCCCAAGATTCGAATATACCAGGGTGTTTGCCTTTCCAAACCACATAAAACTTTTGTTTTTTAGCCATTTTTAAGCAGTATTTTTTCTAATACCTTCGGAAAATGTTCATACTCCAAGGCATGCACTTTTTCAGCTATCTGTTCTGGAGTATCATTTGGAGATACATTTGTTTTGGCCTGATGAATAATGGTCCCTTCATCATAATTCTCGTTCACGTAATGAATGGTAATTCCGGTTTCTGTGTCGCCATTTTCTTTAACCGCTTCATGAACTTTAGTACCGTACATTCCTTTTCCACCATATTTAGGTAGCAAAGCCGGATGTATGTTTACAATCTTATTGGGGAAGGCCGTAACCAATTCTTGAGGTATTTTCCATAGAAAACCGGCCAAAACGATTAAATCGGGTTTTTGGGCTATCAAAAAATCAAAAACAACAGAAGTATCTAAGAAAGCAGTTTTGTTAAAATAAAGTGCAGGCACCTTTAGCTTTTTACAACGCTCCAAAACATAGGCCGTGTTTTTATTGGTAAGTACTGCCGAAACAGCTACCTGTTCATGTTTGCCGAAATATGTTATGATATTTTCAACATTAGATCCTGATCCAGAGGCGAGTAGTATAATGCGTTTCATCTAGTTCATAACGGGTTAAGTTCAGTGCTTAAAACAAACGCTAAATTAAGTTTGTTGAACTTAAAATCTGTAATTTAAGGCACATTTTATCGACAAATGAGGTATTTAATCCAAAGTTTTATATTTTTGCCCAGATTAAATTTTTTAAAACCAATATAATTATGTCAGACATTGCATCAAGAGTAAAAGCTATCATCGTTGATAAATTAGGAGTTGATGAAAATGAGGTGGTACCTGAAGCAAGTTTTACCAACGATTTAGGTGCAGATTCATTGGACACTGTGGAGCTTATTATGGAATTCGAAAAAGAATTCGATATTCAGATTCCAGATGATCAAGCGGAAAACATTGCGACCGTTGGTCAAGCAATAAGCTATATAGAAGAAGCTAAGTAATTTTATGATATCTTACTAAAGATTATAAATTATCCATGTGGTAATACCCACATGGATAATTTTTTTTAATTTAAGGCGAAATAGGTTAAAAAAAAGTTAGTTCTATGGAATTAAAGCGAGTTGTCGTTACCGGATTAGGGGCATTAACACCCATCGGAAACAATATACAAACCTATTGGGACGGACTAATAAGCGGAAAAAGCGGTTCGGCTCCTATAACGTATTACGATACGGAAAAGTTCAAAACAAAATTTGCCTGCGAACTTAAAGATTACGACCCATTAAACTTTTTTGATAGAAAGGAAGCTAGAAAGCTAGACCGTTTTGCACAATATGCATTGGTTTCTTCAGATGAGGCTATTGCAGACTCTGGTCTAGATTTAGACAAGGTCGATAAGTTTAAGGTCGGCGTTGTATGGGGCGCAGGAATTGGCGGATTGGAAACCTTTCAAAACGAGGTGATGAATTTTGCCGCCGGTGATGGCACACCAAGATTCAACCCCTTCTTTATACCCAAAATGATTGCGGATATTGCCCCAGGTAATATTTCAATAAAACATGGCTTTATGGGGCCAAATTATACCACGGTTTCGGCTTGTGCCTCATCTGCAAATGCCATGATAGATGCTTTAAACTACATACGTTTAGGGCATTGTAACGTAGTTGTAACAGGGGGTAGCGAAGCGGCCGTAACCATTGCCGGCATGGGTGGGTTTAATGCCATGCACGCTTTGTCAACAAGAAATGAGAGCCCTGAAACAGCATCTAGACCGTTCGATGCCACCAGAGACGGTTTTGTATTGGGAGAAGGAGCTGGCGCTTTGATTCTTGAAGAATATGAACATGCCAAAGCAAGAGGCGCAAAAATTTATGCCGAAGTTTTAGGCGGTGGCCTCTCAAGTGATGCCTATCATATGACCGCTCCGCACCCAGAAGGTATAGGGGTAGTTAAAGTAATGGAAAACTGTTTGGAAAATGCCGGTTTAAAACCAGAGGACGTAGATGCAATTAATACCCATGGCACCTCTACACCTTTAGGTGATGTTGCCGAATTAAAAGCTATTTCTAAGGTTTTTGGTTCTCATGCACCGAGCATAAATATTAATTCTACAAAGTCTATGACCGGGCATCTATTAGGTGCTGCCGGAGCCATTGAGGCCATAGCCTCTATTTTGGCCATGAAACACAGTTTAGTGCCACCAACAATAAATCATACAACGGTCGATGAAAATATCGACCCCTCATTAAACTTAACGCTCAACAAAGCTCAAGAGAGAGAGGTCAATGTTGCTATGAGCAATACTTTTGGTTTTGGCGGACACAATGCTTGTGTTTTGTTCAAAAAACTGAGTTAATAATACCTATGAAATTTTATTCCAAAATATTTAATTCCCATCCGAATACGGATGGGGATTTTTTTTTGGGAATGAAAGCAATTTTAGGATTTGCCCCTAAAGATATTAGATTCTACAAAAAAGCATTTCTCCATAGATCGGTAAATAAGAGAGATGACAATGGTAACCCGATGAATTATGAAAGGTTGGAGTTCTTAGGAGATGCCATGTTGGGAACGATAATTTCAAAACACCTATATAATGAGGTGCCAGAGGGCGATGAAGGTTATTTGACGAAAATGCGTTCTAAAATTGTTAGTAGAAAACACCTGAATGAACTCGGCAAAGACCTAAATCTTTTAAAATTTGTTGAAAGCCGAATTCCGAAGTCCCACTTTGGCGAAAATATTCATGGAAACGTTTTTGAAGCTCTAGTCGGGGCAATCTATTTGGACAAAGGGTATACCCATTGCGAAAAGTTTATCCAAACTAGGGTGATAGAACCTTATGTTGATATAGAGCAGTTGGAAGGTAAAGTCATAAGCTATAAAAGCTTGGTTATAGAATGGTGTCAAAAGCAGAAGAAAAATTTTAACTACGATGTGTACGAAGACACAGGTAATGATGCTTTAAAACATTTTGCGGTTAAGCTTAGCATTGGCGAGAAAATAATGGCCAAGGCCAGGGCTACATCTAAAAAGAAAGCGGAGGAAAAAGCTTCGAAAAGAGCCTATTTTGCCTTGCAAGATAAAATAGATAATCCTTAAAAAGGATAAAAAAGAGCAAACTCAAACGTTTTCGTTAGTTTTTGCCCCTGTAAAGCACCACTACAACTAGGCTGATTTATGTTTTAGTTCTATATTTACAATTCGCTTAAATTTAATGGTAACAACGCACAAGATATCGGCAGAACTGTATGACGATTCTTTTAAACTCATTGCTATGCATTGTGGTTTAGAAAATTACGCAATGGCTTATCATTTGAATAAGTCTGCAAATCTACAGTTGACCAGATGCGAGAAAGATTTAGATGTGTCTTCTGCCACTTTTCCAATATATGAGTGGAAGGATGAGCTAAATGACCATTATTGGACTCTGGTATGCAATACAGTAACAGAAGAAAAAGAGAGTGAATCTTTAGGTCTTTTCGCTAATGAAAAAGCGATGAATACATTTCACCTTGTGGCCGAACGTAAAGAGGTTGATTACTTTTTAAAAGTAGAAGCAGAGAACAATGCTATAATAACGGAAACCGTAAAAAAAATAAATTCGATACCTAAAGTACTCACGGCTTATAGCCTTGATATTACTTCTTTAAAGTCGAAAAGAAATTTAATTTTCTAAAAAATGCCAACTAAAAAGAAAACAAAAATAGTAGCGACCCTAGGGCCCGCTACGAGCAATAAAAAGGTTTTAAAAAGTATGATGGAAGCTGGTGCCGATGTTTTTCGCATCAATTTTTCCCATGCCAATTATGATGATGTGATCGAACGCATTAAGATGATTCGAGAGCTAAATGAAGAAACCGGTAGGCATACTTCCATTCTTGCAGACTTACAAGGCCCAAAACTACGTGTTGGTGTAATGGGTGGTGAGGTTGTGGTAGCCCCTGGAGACGAAATTTCTTTTATTACCGGCAAGCCATTTGAAGGTAACGCAGAGCGGGTATACATGAACTATGAAAACTTTCCTAAAGATGTAAAGGCAGGGGAGCGTGTGCTACTTGATGATGGTAAATTAATGTTCGAGGTCGTTTCCACTAATGGCAAAGATGAGGTGAAAGCCAAGGTTATTCAAGGCGGACCCTTAAAATCTAAAAAAGGGGTAAACCTGCCAAATACAAATATTTCACTACCGGCCTTAACGGACAAAGATGTAAAAGATGCCATTTTTGCTATTTCACAAGAGGTAGATTGGATAGCACTATCATTTGTTCGTTTTAGTCAAGATTTGATTGATCTTCAGAACATCATCAAAGAACATTCTGAGCACAAAATCCCGATTATTGCTAAAATCGAGAAGCCCGAGGCGGTCGAGAATATTGAAAAAATCGTGGCCTATTGCGATGGTTTAATGGTGGCTCGTGGAGATTTAGGGGTTGAGGTTCCTGCTCATGAAGTGCCATTGATTCAGAAAAAATTGGTGTTGACCGCAAAAAGAGCCAGAATACCTGTCATCATAGCAACCCAGATGATGGAAACTATGATTACAAGTTTAACACCTACAAGAGCAGAAGTTAACGATGTTGCCAACTCGGTTATGGATGGTGCCGATGCGGTCATGCTCTCTGGTGAAACTTCGGTGGGTAATTATCCAGTGCAGGTTATTGAGAAAATGACCAGTATTTTAAAGAGTGTTGAAGCATCTGATTTAATATCTGTACCACAGAGTCCTCCGCACATTAGAACAAAAAGGTATATTACAAAATCTATTTGTTATCATGCTTCTTTAATGGCCAATGAAATTCAAGCCGAGGCAATTTCTACATTAACAAATAGCGGGTATACAGCTTTTCAGATATCAGCTTGGAGACCTAGTGCACATATTTTGGTTTTCACCTCTAATCGAAGAATTTTGACCCAATTAAACTTGCTCTGGGGTGTTAAAGCATTCTTTTATGACAAGTTTGTATCAACAGATGATACTATAGAAGATGTCAATAAGATTGCTATGGATCGAGGGTTTTTAGCTACTGGCGATATGGTCGTTAGTCTTGCTGCAATGCCAATAAAGGCCAAAGGTATGGTAAACACCTTGCGAGTTACCGAAATAGCTTAGGCTACTTCTCTTTCGAAAGCAATAAAGTTTACAATCTTACCGTGAATGTCTTTAATAGGGGCTCCTTTAATCCAACAGTTATAGGTTGAACCGTCTTTTCTATAGTTAAGAATAGTAGCTTCAAAAGGTATTTTATTCTGAACGGCTTCCCCAATTTTCCGAGCAGTTTCTTTGCAAGTAAGTTCACCTTGAAAAAGTTTTGGTTTTTTGCCAACCAACTCTTCGGTTGTGTACCCATTCATTTTATGAATATTTTGAGAAGTATGCACAATATTCAAAGTTTCATCGGTAACTACAATAACGTGGTTTTTATCTAAAATTTCGTTTTTAAATGAAATCAAGGTTTTCCACTTGTTTGTTTCGGCTAACTTTTTGAATTGAACGATATCGCTTAAACCCTCACTAGTAGTTTTAAACTGCTCTGCAAACAAATCCCAAGTGGTTAAGGGTAGTGCTGTAAAGGTCCGTTTTTGATAAAAATTATGCGCCGCTCTGTCGTAATGTTGTATCTCTTGCATACCCAATACTATGAAAACTTGTAAACTTGTTAAAATTTAAAGCAATGATTAACGTTTCTGTTCAATTTTTGGCTTGTAAATAGGGATAAACCTACTGTAAGAATCAACAGAAAAAACGGACTAAACAGTTAATTTAAAGAGAAAATCAGCTATGAAACTGGAGTTTAGGGAGAATAAATTGAATGCTATACTAGGGTTGACCGATGATATAAAGAATAATGAAAAACAATTTTCTTCGACCGATAATACTATTAAATTACTTTGGAATAGAAATACTGAAGTTGTTCAACTACAAGTAGATGGTATAAGTTTTGACTTATTGCCAAATCAGATCGTGACAACTACCTATTTACAGCATATTTCCTTTTCAAAATCTGAATTTCCAATTACAGCTTTCCTGTTCAATAGAGAATTTTACTGTATCTCTGATCATGATGCCGAGGTTTCTTGTAATGGAATTTTGTTCTTTGGCACTCAGGATATACCCATCATCTCCATTCCTGAAGAACAACAAAAAAGATTTGATGCCTTGTATGACGTTTTTGTAGAAGAATTTTCAACACCAGATAAGATACAGGGCGATATGCTGCAGATGATGCTAAAAAGGCTTATTATTATGAGTACTCGCCTTGCGAAAGAACAACTTATTGTAAAAGAGCTAAATAATGATCAAATCGATGTGATCCGTAGGTTTAATTATTTGGTAGACATTCATTATAAGACTAAAAGAAAAGTTAGTGATTATGCAGAACTGCTTTTTAAATCGCCTAAAACACTTTCTAATCTCTTTTCTATCTATAACCATAAATCTCCTCAACAGATTATTTTAGATAGATTGGCCTTAGAGGCAAAACGGCTTATACATTTTACTGATAAACAGAATCAAGAGATTGCTTACGATTTGGGGTTTAATGATCCCGCGCATTTCAGTCGTTTTTTTAAGAAAATGACATTTTTGACTCCCTCTGAATACCGCGAAAAGGCCGAAATAACCTCATAAGGGAAATTTGGGCAAGCGGTCGGGAAATACCTGCTAACAACTACCTCTCTATTTGCTGCATCTTTGCTGTGTAATTAAAAATAAATAGCGATGAATATAGCACAGAAATCGATTTTCAATCTTATTGAAATATTTAGAAGCTCAAAAAGGGCCACGATACAAATCATTTCAAATGAAGCGCATTGTGAACAAAAACATCATCACGATTTTTATTGTGATGCCGAAAAACCATTTGTAGAACAATTTAAATAAATAGTATTATGAGCACATTTAACGTACCTAAAAGAGAAGAAGTAACACGAAATAATCAGGCAATTTTTGATAACCTAGAAAAAGCAGTGGGGTTTGTACCCAATTTATTTGCCACCTATGCGCATTCTGAGAATGCCTTGGGCAACTATTTGAACCTTTCAAATGCCAAAACATCATTAAAAACGAAAGAAAAGGAAGTGGTCAACTTAGCTGTAAGTGAAGTAAATAACTGTGTTTACTGTATTTCTGCACATACAGCGATTAGTAAAATGAACGGATTTACCGATGAGCAAATACTAGAACTAAGAGCAGGGCATGCATCATTTGATGCTAAGTTGGATGCCTTGGCAAAGTTGGCTAAAAACATTACTGAAAACAGAGGTGCCACTGATACAGCCGTATTGGAAAACTTCTTTGAAGCTGGTTGGACCAAAGAAAATCTTATAGACACTAT
Source organism: uncultured Flavobacteriaceae bacterium (assembly GCA_964353215.1). Taxonomy (GTDB): domain Bacteria; phylum Bacteroidota; class Bacteroidia; order Flavobacteriales; family Flavobacteriaceae; genus Croceitalea. The sequence goes on along the minus strand of CAYGUZ010000042.1, from coordinate 2,280 downwards.
AGTATTGGTCGGTGATAAAACCATATCTAACTACATCAACAATACAACTGAAATACCAGTTGATTTTCCTGTGGCACAACCATTGGAAACGGAATTAGCATAATTAAATAATAATAATAGTAAAAACAAAAAGATGAAAAAAGTAATAGCAATTTTAGTTCTAGCCGTAGGAAGTGTGTTTACAGTAAATGCCCAAGACAAAATGATGAAGGATAAAATGGTCGACAAAGCTGTTAAAACCATCGCCTTAGAACAAACGGAGGGTGAATTCACGCAAAAACAAGTGACAGTATCTGCAGGTACTTATGTGTTTGAAATTGCCAATAATGGCGTTGACCACAATGTAGGTTTTGTATTGGTAGAAAAAGGGAAAGATATTAGTAAGCCCGAGAATCACATTCAAACTGCTTATGTAACGGCACCGGTCGGTATGAACTCTTCACAAACATCTAAGCCAACGACCTTAAGCCAAGGAGAGTATGTCTATTTCTGTCCGCTAAACCCAACGGCAACGGATAATACCTTGATTGTAAAATAAATAAGTGTTTATTATTTTGAAAAGCCCTACAACTGCAATAGTTCTAGGGCTTTTTTAGTTGACCAATTGCGCTTCGGCAAATAAAGAGGGCGCAAGGCTTTTTGCCAAATGTATAGGCCAATCGTTTTTATGCAAATGACTTTCTGTAATGGCACTTTCATAAAGTAAATAAATACCTCCTGATATCTTTTCTGTTTCGGCAATAGAGATGTTGGCAATATTATCACCTACGACTTCGCCTAAAAACAGCAGTAATTCTTTTTTTTGTCTCTGAATAACAGCGAAAATTTTTTTGTTTTGAGGTGGCAGTTCTGAAAGGGTTTTAATAGCCCAACAACCATGAAATTCACCTTCTCGATAACTGTTTCTTAAATAGTCGAAAATACTTATCAATTGTGGTCTTCCTTTGTTGGCTTTGGCCGTAAATTCTCTTAGGGTGTCCAAGAATATTTTATGTCTTTGCTCTAAATAGGCGATACAAATATCTTCTTTAGATTTAAAGTGATGGTAAAGTGTCGCTTTTGCAATCTCTGATTTTGCTATAATTTCATTAATGCCAGTAGCATTATAGCCTTGGGTATAAAAGAGCTTACTGGCAACGTTAACAATATGTTTTTTAATATTGGTCTTTTGCATGATATAAAGATAATAAAGACTAGTCTGTCTATCAATAAAATGAATATATTTTACTGATCTAAGAGAGTTTTTGTACTATAATACTAAACTTCAAAAATTTAATCAATTTTTAGGATATTAATTAGTACTTAATGCCATTTTCAAGCGTAGCTTAGCTATAAATTTTTGCTGTGTTTGTAGACTTGTTAATGGCTGTGCTTTGGAGTATTTCTCCCTTTGGGGAATCTAAAGTTGGTATTCCCTTTGGTATTGCGAAGGGGGTCAACAGCTATCTGGTTTTAGCGGCATGCTTTCTGGCCAATCTTTTGGTATTTCCGATAATGATGTTCTTTTTAGACTACGTCAACCAAATTTTGGTCAAATGGCGGCCCTACAAGAGAGCTGCGGTATGGGTAGCGCAAAGGGCGAAATTGGGGACAAAGGACAAAATCAAAAAATATGGTTTTTTTGGGCTTGTACTTTTTGTGATGATTCCATTGCCGGGCACAGGGGTTTATGCTGGTACCATAGCGTCATATCTATTTAAAATAGAGCGTAAAAAAGCGTTCATGGCCAATGCTTTGGGTATTTTTCTTTCTTCTGTGATTATTTGGTTTTTAACGGTATCGGTAAAAGGCATGTAGCTTTAAAAATCAAATTTCAATTGTACCGATAGCTGTTCGGTTTCTACCTCTTTTTCGGGCTTTTTTTTATCGGTATTTAAATTGGCCAATGAAATACCTAACAAGCGTACAGAATTTTCAAGACTATCTTGGTACAACAACTCTTTGGCGGTTTCTAGAATAAGTTCTTTATCGGCAATAAAATAAGGCAAGGTTTTGCTTCTGGTCTGTAAGGTAAAATCACTGTACTTGATTTTTAAGGTAATGGTCTTGCCCGCAATCTTTGATTTTAACAGTCTTCGCTCAAGCTCTATAGCAATATGCTCAAGGCGATCCAACATAAAAATTTCGCTACTCAGGTTTTCTCTAAAAGTACGTTCTGCTCCGACCGATTTCGGAATTCGGTGTGGTTTTACCTCACTCAGATGAATACCTCTAACGACATTGTAATAGTAACTACCACTTTTACCAAAATTGGTATCAAGAAATTCCAGTGATTTTTGC
>CAYGUZ010000041.1:0-10430 GCA_964353215.1 uncultured Flavobacteriaceae bacterium | reverse complement strand
TTTTTATTTAGTTTAAATTACGTTTTTGAATAAAAAAACGTTTTAACAATTCAGAAGCCTCCTTTTCAAGAATACCAGAAATTACTTCTGTCTTGGGGTGAAGCGTAGTTCCCATAACGCTATATCCTCTTTCCAAATCTGAAGCTGCATAAACTATTTTTGAGATTTGACTCCAATAAAGCGCGCCAGCACACATTTGACAAGGTTCTAGGGTTACATATAAAGTGCATCCCGTAAGGTACTTACCACCTAAAAAATTAGCTGCCGAAGTAATGGCCTGCATTTCTGCATGGGCCGTAACATCATGTAGTTGTTCGGTAAGATTATGTGCTCTACCGATTATTCTATTTTTAGCTACGATTACGGCTCCTACAGGAACTTCTCCACGTTCAAAAGCCATTTCTGCCTCTTGCAGGGCTTTCTTCATAAAATAATTATCGTCAAAAGGATTTTCCATACAATACCATCGAACATAAGACTTCAAAACTACAAATCTGAATGCAACATTAAGTGCTTAAATATGGGTATTTTTGCTTTTTACAGGCTTTGAAAAAACTTCTCAAAAATATTGAACTCCCTAGTGACCTAAGGCAATTGAAAAAAGAACAGTTGCCCAAACTGGCCAAAGAATTGCGTGAATTTATAATTGATGTAGTTGCTACAAAAGAAGGCCACCTAGGCGCCAGTCTAGGTGTTGTGGAATTGACGGTTGCATTGCATTATGTTTTTGAAACCCCAAACGATAAACTGATCTGGGATGTCGGCCACCAAGCTTATGGACATAAAATCTTGACTGGAAGAAAAGAAATTTTCGATACCAATCGGCAACTAAACGGCATAAGTGGTTTTCCGAAACGAAGCGAAAGTGAATACGACGATTTTAGTACGGGTCATAGTTCGACCTCTATTTCTGCTATTTTGGGCATGGCAATGGCCTCACAACTAAAAGGCGACGCCAAAAAACAACATATTGCGGTAATCGGTGATGCATCAATAGCCAGCGGAATGGCCTTCGAAGGGCTCAACCATTTAGGGGTGACCAATGCCAATGTACTCATTATTTTAAACGATAATGCCATAGGTATAGACCCTAGTGTAGGTGCATTAAAAAAATACCTGACCAACGTAAAAAAAGGTACTGCAAAAGATGAGAATATTTTTGAATGCTTGAACCTCAACTATTCCGGTCCAATTGATGGTCACGATTTACCAGTTTTATTGAAAGAATTGGAGCGTTTAAAATCAATTCAAGGTCCTCGCCTATTACACATCATTACCACCAAGGGTAAAGGGCTAAAAAAAGCCGAAGAAAATCAGGTAGTTTATCATGCCCCCGGAAAATTTGACAAACTCACCGGGGAGCTCCAAAAGAAAAGCTCTCAGCAAGAACCGCCAAAATATCAAGATGTTTTTGGGCATACTTTGGTGGAACTGGCAAAAAAGAACGAAAATATCATAGGCATCACCCCAGCCATGCCTACCGGAAGTTCTTTAAAATTTATGATGGAAGAACTGCCCGCAAGGGCTTTCGATGTAGGTATTGCAGAACAACACGCAGTTACCTTGGCCGCTGGAATGGCAGCAGAAGGTCTGGTTCCATTCTGCAACATCTATTCTACCTTCTTGCAAAGAGCCTATGACCAGATCATACATGACGTAGCCTTACAAAATCTGCCCGTTATCTTCTGTTTAGACAGAGCAGGACTCGTAGGTCAAGATGGCCCTACCCACCATGGAGTTTTTGATTTGGCATATTTAAGGTGCATTCCCAATCTTATCATTTTTGCCCCTATGAACGAAGGTGAACTTAGAAATATAATGTATACTGCTCAAAAAGGACTTAATGCTCCCATAGCCATTAGATATCCAAGAGGCAGGGGCACTACCATAGCCTGGAGAACATCTTTTTCTGAAATTGAAATTGGCACTGCAAAGCAGGTAAAAAAGGGAAGTAAAATAGCCGTTCTTTCATTAGGGCATATCGGAAATGAAGTTCAAAAAGCCATAGCAAATATTTCAAAGGCAGATACTATTGCGCATTATGATATGCGATTTGTAAAACCATTAGATTTGAATATGATCAAAAGCATATTCGAAAATTTTGAATACGTAATTACCATAGAAGACGGTTGTAAAATTGGCGGATTTGGTAGTGCAGTTCTAGATCAAGCAAATGCTTTAAATTACCAAGGCACTATTAAAGTTTTGGGTATTGATGATACCTTTGTACAGCAAGGTACAGTCGAAGAATTATATGATATTTGTGGCCTCGATGCGGAAGCAATTAAAACATATCTTGAACAATTTCAATAGAAGCCTCTTAACACTACAAGTGCTTTTTATGTTTGGCGTTTTTTCTGTTGAAGGTCAAAACACAGCACAAGATACTATCACTTCAGATACTACCCAGATTGAAACCCATGTGATTCGATGGGAACAGAAAAAAATTAAAAACATCTTAAGGGGCGTTAAACTCAGAAGTCCTAAATATTCATTTAACGCTACAAAACCTTTATTAAAAAAGCCTAAAAAATTTGTGCCTACCTCTTTTTGGGATATTAAAAATGATTTCGGAATCAATCTTAACGAAGTAGCTTTTGTAAACTGGAATGCCGGTGGCGACAACTCCATTTCTGCACTTGGAAATCTGAACTTTGTCAGAAACTACAAATTCAGGTATATCAATTGGGATAATGAACTTAGGCTGCGCTATGGAATAAATGCACAAGAAGGCAGAAAACTTCGCAAAACCGATGATCTAGTAAAACTATCTTCGACTTTTGGTTTTAGAAGAGATACCCTAAGCAGTTGGTACTATTCGGTTAAAATGAATTTCAACACCCAGTTTTCCAATGGTTTTAAGTACCCGGATCGAACCACGCCAATTTCAAGGTTTATGGCCCCAGGCTATTTGTTTCTTGGTGCGGGAACATCTTATATTCCTGAAGGAAAAAAATTCAACCTATACATCTCGCCATTTACGCAGAAAGCAACTTTTGTACTTGACGAAAGGCTTTCGCAACAAGGTGCGTTCGGTGTAGACAAGGGAGATTCGGTTTTTATGGAAGTTGGTTTTCTAATTACGAATACCTGGGAAAAAGAAATATTCAAAAACGTTTCACTCAATCATAGGGTCAATCTCTACACCGACTACCTCAGAAGTTTTGGGAATGTTGATGTAGACTGGGAAATGGTATTTACCCTAACCGTAAACGAGAACGTAAAGGCAAATATAGGTACACATCTTATCTACGATGATGATATCAAATTTGATGAAGTGGTTGCTGATGACGGAACGGTTACAGACCCAGGCGAACCGCGCATACAATTCAGACAATTCTTGGGCGTAGGCTTTAATTATTCGTTTTAAAAATCTCAGTTATAATTGCTTACCCATAAGTTTATTATGTATATAAACAGCAGCACTATCCGAAAGACTCGCCACAAAACAACTGGTATTTAAAAGCAAGTGATAAACTGTGGTATCTGTATTTTGATATTTTTCGGGCAAGGATCTGATTAACAATTCATCATAACTGGTCTCTTGACCCTCCTTTTTATTGATAAGTGCCGTGGTGTAAACTTCTAATATATCAGAGATAATTTTATACCCGGCAAGTTCCTTTTCTAAAACCTCTGAAGATTGGTATATTTTTTGAATACTTAGATTTATAATGTCCGTTATCTGCGCTTTATAGGCACTTTTGTCCAATAGGGCAGAATCAAAATCACCTTTTAATATTTCGGTTTCGTTTTCTTCAAAAATACGCGTAGCGTCTTTGATCAAAGTACTAATGGCCAATGCCCTAAGATAACTCAGGCGGTCGCTCATAGAGCGCATCGCTTGATATTTTTTTGTATTGATAGTATCCTTCACCAGCTTTATGAGGTATTCTAGCGCAAACTCCTCAGAAATAAAACCCAGGTTAATACCATCTTCAAAATCAATAATAGTGTAACAAATATCATCAGCTGCCTCGACCAAAAATGTAAGTGGGTGTCGGTGATACCCGATTTCAGGATTATTGGTGTTCTTTCTTAGGCCTAATTCATTTACAACATCTAAAAAAAACTCCTTTTCAGATTGAAAAAATCCAAATTTCTTATCGATAATATTTTTTGATGGTTTCTTGGGCAATGATTCTTTGGGATATTTCATAAAAGCCCCGAGGGTGGCATAACTCAATCTTAGTCCGCCCTCAACGCCATTTCGAGATTCGTTAAGCAACTTAAAACCATTGGCGTTCCCTTCAAAATCTATGAGGTCTTGATATTCTTTTGCAGATAGGGCTGCTTTATGTTTGCGCCCTTTACCAGATTTAAAATAAGTTCCGATGGCTTTCTCGCCGCTGTGTCCAAAAGGCGGATTACCAATATCATGTGCCAAACTAGCTGCCGCTACTATAGCCCCAAAATCATTAAACTGATATCCAAGCTTATCCTTTAGTACAGGGTATTTGTCCAACAACATTTTACCGGCGACACGACCCAAACTTCTACCTACAACGGATACTTCAAGACTATGCGTTAAACGGGTGTGAACGAACTCTTTTCTTGAACCAACGGTAATGGGCATAGGTACCACTTGGGTTTTGTCTTGCAAACTTCTAAAAGCCGAGGAGAAAATTATGCGGTCATAGTCTACCTCAAAACCGAGACGAGTTTCGTCTTGTTCTTTTCTAAGTCGCTTAGCGGTGTCTCCAAATCGTTTTAATGAAAGTAAGTCTTCCCAATTCATCTAGGGTATAATTTTATGCCAAGATAAGTTCCTTTGTCTTTTTAAGAGCTATTTTTACGGGGTATTTGGTAACATTTTATTAACCTATAAGCCAAATTATAATGGCATTTTTGCTTACTTTCAAGAATTAGTATGGGTGAGAATATCTACATTTTTATGGTTATTGCACTTGGCCTTTTAGCAATAACCGACTTAGTTGTTGGCGTTAGTAACGATGCCGTTAATTTTTTGAATTCTGCCATTGGTTCGAAAGCCGTCACTTTTAGAACCGTAATGATTGTTGCAAGTTTAGGTATTGCACTTGGGGCAATGTCTTCTAGTGGTATGATGGAAGTAGCTAGAAAAGGTATTTTCAATCCGGGGGAATTTGTTTTCGAAGAAATCATGTTCATTTTCATGGCCGTAATGATTACCGACATTCTGCTCCTCGATTTTTTTAATACCCTCGGTATGCCAACCTCTACAACCGTATCTATCGTATTCGAACTATTAGGGGCCGCTGTAGCAATCTCGCTTATTAAAATCTACGGGGTCGAGGGAAGTTTTTCAGACCTTAACAATTATATAAATACCGAGAAAGCCACCCAAATTATTTTCGGGATTTTACTTTCGGTCTTTATCGCCTTTACTATAGGGGCAATAGTGCAATTTATTTCAAGGGTTCTCATCTCTTTTCAATATAAAAATCAACCAAAATGGGTAGAGTCTATTTTTGGGGGTCTGGCGATAACTGCCATTATCTACTTTATCATCGTAAAAGGCCTTAAGAGTGCTGCTATTTTTGATGAATCGATAATCCAATTCATTAGTGAATCTACAGAGTTGTTCATTGTCGGTAATTTATTTTTTTGGACATTGCTTTCTTGGATTTTTTCAACATTTTTAAAATGGAATGTCTATACGGTTGTTATTATTTTGGGCACCTTCGCCTTGGCCATGGCATTTGCCGGTAATGACTTGGTAAATTTTATTGGGGTGCCGATTGCAGCGCTTCAGTCTTTTCAAGATTGGCAAGGTTCAGGAATGGCAGCATCTGAATTTAATATGCAAGGTTTATCTGCAGCAGTAAGAACCCCAACTTTATTATTGCTTTTATCTGGCGGAGTAATGGTCGTAACATTATGGTTTTCTTCAAAGGCAAAAAGTGTGGTGAAAACTAGTGTTGATCTTGCCAGGCAAGATGAAGGTGATGAAAGATTTCAGCCTAATTTTATTTCACGACAAATCGTAAAACTTAGTGTTTCTGCTTTTGAAGGTTTCTCCACAATCTTACCTGAAAGCCTAAAAAATAAAATAGACAAACGATTTGCGGTGCCCTACACCTATGTTCCAAAAAGCAAGGTACAAGACTTGCCCGCTTTTGATTTGGTAAGAGCAGCAGTAAATTTAATGGTTGCCAGCGTATTGATATCGATTGCAACCTCAATGAAATTGCCACTTTCTACTACTTATGTGACCTTTATGGTCGCCATGGGAACCTCTTTGGCAGATCGTGCTTGGGGGGCCGAAAGCGCCGTATATCGGGTTGCCGGGGTACTTAATGTAATAGGCGGATGGTTTTTTACGGCATTTAGCGCTTTTACCGCTGCGGCTATTATCGCCACTATACTTCATTTTGGCGGTTTTGTTGCATTATTGGTTCTACTGGTTTTAGCTGCCGGACTTATACTACGCAATTATATCGCCCATAACAAGAAAACCAAGGTCACCAAAGCTGAAGATAGCTTAAGAAGAGCTGAGAGCAGCTCTATTCAAGGGGTCATTGAAGAAAGTGCCGATAATATTGGCAATGTTATAAAGCGAAGCAACAAGATTTATACAAGCTCTATCAATGGGTTGGCAAAACACAATATTGATGATCTTAAAAAGAATAAAAAAGGAATGTCCAAACTCTCCAAAGAGGTTGACGGCCTTCAAGATAATATCTATTATTTTATTAAAAATTTAGATGACTCTAGCGTCGGCGGGGCAAGTAATTTTTATATTGTTATGCTAGGCCATTTGCAAGATTTGGCACAATCGCTAGAATATATCGCCAAGATCAGTTACACCCATGTCAACAACAATCATCGCAAATTGAAATACAATCAAATTAAAGAACTAAAAGATTTGGACAATCATTTAGAAGGACTTTTAAAAGATAGTACCGATATATTCAGTAGTAGAAATTTTCAAAATATCGGAGCCCTTCTGAATAAAAAACAAGAGTATTTTGACTTGGTATCAGACAAAATAGAAACACAAGTGGCTAGAACACGCACGGAGGAATCAAGTCCAAAAAACACTTCATTATACTTCTCACTTCTAACCGAAAGTAAAGATATGATTGAGGCCACCATGAAGCTTTTGGAGCTATATTATACAGAACATGATAGCTCTGTTGAGCCTGCCAGAATTGAAAAATAATTTTAGATCTATGCGGTTTTCGCTATTGTTTTTTGCTTTCGCTTTTTACACGGTTTCATATACCCAAGAAATTTCAGGAGATGAACTCTTGAATAAAGCTATAGAATTTCATGACCCTAAAGGGAATTGGCCCACCTTTAAAGGCGGATTTCAAGTTACTATGGAAACACCCAATTCTAGTGATAGAATAAGTAAAATCCATCTAAATTTACCTAGACAAGAATTTGTTTTAGATGTAGTCAAAGAAAATGATTCTTATGCCTACCTCATTGAAAAAGATAGCTGTAGCATATCTTTAAACGGTAGCTCAAAAATTAATGAGAAGGATATTAAAAGACTTCAATTAAACTGCGAACGCGGTATGATGATGAAAGATTATTATACTTACTTGTATGGTCTGCCCATGAAATTAAAAGACCCTGGAACAATTGTAGAACCCAAGGTCGAAAAAAGAACCTTTAAAGGAAAAGAATATCTTGTCTTAAAAGTAAATTATTCAGAAGGAGTGGGTAAGGACACGTGGTATTTTTATTTTGACCCAAGCACTTTTGCCATGGAAGTCTACCAGTTCTTCCATGACGAAACAAAAAACGATGGAGAATACATTCTACTTAAAGGTCTAGAAAATATCCATGGAATAAATATGCCCAAGATAAGAGCTTGGTATTACAATAAAGATGATAAATATTTGGGTACTGATATCCTGTCTCAAAACTGATTACAGGTATCTATTCAGCCTCAAAAATAGCATTGATTCTAGCTATGACATCTTCATAGTGATACCTTGTTTCCCTATTAATGCTGCCATTTTTAGCCGATTTCAATTTGGTTTTTAATGCTTTTAGCTCTCCCCTTACCAAAGCCCTGACATCTGAAGTACTGGTATTATAAGCTATTTGTCCTTCAAAGCCCGGTCGCCCAAACCTATTGGGTTGCTGCTCTTCGGTCATTAAATAAGTCATTCTGTCCACATAGGAACGCTGTAAATTTCTTCGGTACAAATCAACACTGGTTCCCCTAAGGGTTTCTTTCCAAAGTCCATTTCTTAAATCTACGAGCATTTGTAGCGCACTGTAATAGGGTTCATTTAAACTTTCTGCATCAATAAGTCTTCCCAATCGCTCAAAACTTAATAATGAGTTCAATTGTCTTGCCTGTAACCTTCGAACTTTTTCAAAATATCCAGCATGGTCAATGTTCTGTAAAATTGCCTTATCCAAAATCCATTCAGGCGTTTCAAAAATATTAGTATGCAGCCATTTTATAGCCTGTTTTTGACCTGCAGCATCAAAATTAGAGTATACAGGCCCCTCTTGCTCGGGGGTCTTAATATTCTCGAAAACACCACCAACTGTATTGGTTACATGACCCGCATATCTGCTATAAACCCCTAACAACTCCCCATATAATTCTTCCAAATCTTGGTAATCATTGGTTGCATCTGACGTCCAACTTGGCAAGTTGGCCGCAACATACCTTAAATTTTTTAATCCGTAAGTACTCGCTTTGATAGGGTCATCACCGATGCATTCGGTTTGTGATTGTGGGTCAAAACGACTAGACTGTCTACCAAATTTATATTTAGGATCATCTGCTTTTTCTAACACCCAAGAATTGAGAGTTGGTCTTTCGGCCTCTGCATTTTCTTCAGATAACCACCGATACCCCCAATTTACCGCATAGTGGTCATATGGCCCCATTTGACGCACAAATCTTATATTTTTATCCCCTGGCTGAGCTATATAGTTATAGCGCGCATAATCCATAATACTTGCAGCTATCCCATTTTTTTGGGTGAACGTTCCATTTCTAAGGGAATCTACCGGATAGGCGTAACTGGCGGCCATATTATGCGGAAAACCAAGTGCATGACCCACCTCGTGTGCAATTACCATACGCATCATCTCGCCAATTTCTTCCTCAGAAGTATTCAATGTTCTAGCCGAAGGATTTGCCGCCCCGGTCTCTAATAAATACCGATTACGATAACTTCTTAAATGGTTATGGTACCAAATAATATCACTTTCTATGATTTCTCCACTTCTGGGATCAGAAACACTTGGGCCAACTGCGTTTCTCGTTGTACTTGCGACATAGCGTACAACCGAATACCTTATATCTTCTGGACTAAATTCAGGGTCCTCTTCTTTTGATGGCACGTCTTTGGCGATGATCGCATTTTTAAAACCTGCTGTTTCAAAAGGTTTTTGCCAGTCTTCGATACCTTGTTTTATATAAGACTGTAAATTTTCAGGTGTGCCAGGATCTAAATAATATACTATGGGCTTTATAGGCTCCACCAGTTCACCTCTAGCATAGGCCTCTGGATCTTTTGGCTCTAAACGCCATCTTCGTATGTATGTTTTTCGGTCTGCTTTAAGGGCTTCACTCCCATAATCATACTGAGAAACAGTAAAAAAACCGACCCTAGGATCATAGATTCTTGGTTGCATCGGCTCTTCTGGCAATAGTATCATAGACTGATTCATTTGAATACTTATCGACTGTGTGCTTCTAAAACTTGGTGGTTCTGAGGCGTCATACGTAAAATCTTGCTTTACTTCAACGTTCTGCGGAAAGCTTTTTATACTATTGATAAAGCTTCTTGAACCATCTAATTTTTTGACTTTATAGTCTTTTCTGAGTCTAGCCGAGAGCCCACTTATAGCAGCGATATCTGATGTAAAAAATTTAGTGACATCAATTACTACCGCAGATGAATCAGCATTAAAAGCCTTGATATCAAAAGCATGTAGAGTAGGTTCGTAATTATTTACTTTTACCGAATTACTGATAGCTTTGGTACTATCGGCAACATTTACAAAAGACTTTGATTTTAATAGAATTTTATCTCGGAAGCGTACCCAATGTACCACTTGTTCGTTTGTTTTGGAGCCGGCATTTACATAGCCACCCCCTAAGCCATTTTGTAGCTGCGCGATACGGCTTACCCAAAGCATATCTTTATTAAGCTGCTCAAAAGGAATTTCATAGAAATAGTCTTCTGCAATTCGATGGATCGTAAATACTCCCTCGTCTGAAACTGCCTCCTTTGTAATGACCTTGGCATAAGGCTTTATTCCATTGTCAGATTTTGGTTTTGATACTGATTCTGTTGTCTCTTTAGACTTTTTCTTTTTGGTTTTTTGAGCTTGAATTGGGCTGCAAAGCACAAGTAAAAGCAAGGTAAATTGGCAGAGTGTTTTGCACATTCTAATTTTGAATTTTATTGAAGATAAACATATAAAAGCTTAAACAAAAAAAGAGTTTTTAGAAATATAAGGAT
>CAYGUZ010000040.1:0-10511 GCA_964353215.1 uncultured Flavobacteriaceae bacterium | reverse complement strand
ATAAAAAGCCATGCATAACATACTTATGGGTAAACCAAGCCATAAACTCCATAATGGAAAAAGTACCTAGAAAAATAACGATTCCGATAATAATATTCATTTTAAACTAATTGTAATTTATAGTTAACATATGATTTTGCGAGTAGCCCAAATTTTTGGTAATTGGGCACTCTTATTCTGGTATTCTTAATTTCAAGAGGTGGTGTTTTTTGTAGCTTTTGTAGCAGCTTGTTGTAATACCTGTAGGCTGTGTAAACCCCAAATTTGGCTTCTGCGGGCAATTTTACGATTCCTGAATAACCTAATTCAAAATCTGCCCTTATCTCATCTACAATTCGCTTTTTAGAAGCCTCATCCAACTCCAATAAATTGGTGTTAGGAAAATAAGAACGTTCTAAAAGCTCATAATCATCTTTCAAATCACGAAGAAAATTTACTTTTTGAAAGGCGGAACCCAAAGCCATTGCCGACTCTTTTAAATTTTCATATTTTTCTTGGTCGCCATTTACAAAGACACAAAGACACATTAACCCAACTACATCGGCAGAACCATAGATATATTCCTTATACTCCGCATTAGTTCTGTATTCTTTCTTTGCCAAATCCATTCGCATACTTTTCATAAAAGAGGTGACCAAATGATGTGGTATGCCATATTTATGGTAGGTATGCTGAAACGAATTCAAAATAGGATTTAGGCTAATTTTATTAGTCAAGGCTTGCTCCAATTGCGATTCAAAATCATTGAAAAGAACTTCTTTATCGTAACTATGAAAAGTATCTACTATCTCATCGGCAAAACGCACAAAACCATAAATATTATAAATGTCTGGCCTAATCGAAGTGGCGAGCATTTTTGTTGCTAAGGTGAACGAGGTGCTATAAGATTCGGTTACAATCTTGCTGCAGTTATAGGATACATTGTCAAAAATGGTTTTCATTTTCTCTAGTGTTTATTGATAATTAAATCGGCAACCAATTTACCAGAGATTAATGCGGGCGGTACCCCAGGGCCTGGCACAGTAAGTTGACCAGTAAAGAATAGGTTCTTTACTTTTTTGCTTTTTAGGTTAGGTCTTAAAAAAGCGGTTTGTGATAACGTATTGGCCATGCCATAAGCATTTCCTTTGTAAGAATTGTATTCTTCGATAAAGTCGTTCACACAAAAGCTTTCATTAAATATAATGTTATTTTTTACTTCTTGTCCAGTACGTTTTTCAAATCTATCAATAATAATATCAAAATATTTACTGCGTAGCTCAGGGTTATCATCTAGATTAGGGGCAATGGGAATAAGGAAAAATCCTGTCTCACAATTAGTTGGAGCCATACTTTTGTCAGTAACCGAAGGAAAATTTGCGTAAAATAGCGGCATGCTTGGCCATTGCGGATTATCATAAATTTCTTCGGCATGTTTTTCAAAGTCGGTATCAAAAAACAGATTATGATGATTTACGTTGGTCAATTCTTTGTCGAAACCGACATAAAAAAGCAAAGAAGAGGGAGCATAGGTTTTTTTGTTCCAGTAGTTTTCAGAATACTGCCTGAATTTTTTATCCAAAAGAGTTTCTGAATGATGGTAGTCGGCACCACTGATGACCCAATCACTATTAAATGTCTTGCCTTTGGCTACAATGCCCACCGCTTTTCCATCGGCAATCACTATTTTTTCAACATTGGCATTGGTATGTATCGTAACGCCAAGTTCTTCGGCCAAACCTTGCATTGCTTTTATTACTTCATACATTCCTCCTTTGGGGTGCCAAGTACCAAGACCAAAGTCGGCAAAGTTCATAAAACTGTAAAAAGAGGGTGTTTTACTAGGTTTTGCCCCTAAAAACAATACCGGAAATTCTAATGTTGAGACCAGTTTAGGGTTTTTAAACCTTTTTCTAACTTCTTGACTAATCGTCTTAAAAAATTGGTCAACGCGAAGCACCGTTTCTTTGGTAACTAGTTCGAGTGGCGAGAGGCCTGGTTTTAAGACTATTTTGTTTATCGCAATATCATAATTGGTTTGGGCTTTGGCGATAAAGTTTTTAAGATGGATTGCACTTCCGGGTTCGATTTGTTCAAATTCCATACATATTTTATCCATACAATCACCTATCGTAATGGTGTCGTCTGCAAAGAAAATTTTGTAAGCAGGATCTAATTTATCGAGCTGGTAGTAATCTGATGGCTTTTTACCAAAAGCGGCAAAAAACTTTTCGAAAATATCTGGCATCCAATACCAACTTGGTCCCATATCAAAAGTAAACCCGTCTTTTATTAGCTGCCTTGCCCTACCGCCAACCGTATCATTTTTTTCAAATACAGATACTTGAAATCCTTTTTTGGCTAGATGGCAAGCTGCGGATAGGGACGAAAAACCTGAACCGATTATCGATATAGTGTTCATTTAGAAAAAAGCTAGACTTAAAGCGAATTGGTTAATCGTTCTATAGAACTAAATGTTTGAATGTAATCTGGTAAATTTACATGGGCTAGATGCTGAATTTGATGCCCAAGTATCCATAGTTTACTGTTGCCGGTATTTCTTAGATTATCGGCAAATTCAGAAATATATTTTTCTAAATTATCTTTATTTGGTGAGACCGTGAAATAGGATATAAAATGAATATTCTCATAATATTTTAAGAGGTCTACAAGGCTATCAATTGGCATACTTTGCCCAAGATATATTGATTTATATCCCCTAAGGACAATCTCATAATTTAGGTAGAGCAAACCTAATTCGTGTATTTCATTTTCGGGTAAAAACAGTGCAAATACTTTGTCTTTCTTGGTCGGTTCTATGATTTGCAGCTTCTCGGTATGAATAAATATTTTCTGTTTGATCAAATGTGTGATAAAATGTTCATGAGAAGGACTAATGGTATCTGTTTGCCATAAGAGCCCCAATTCATTTAATAATGGTATAAAAACCTCATTAAATATTTCCCTAAAAGAGCGTTCGTTCAACAGGCTATTATACGTGCTAAAGAACAGGTTTTGATCAAAATTGATCATGGCCAGTTTAAAGGCATTGATAGCATGGCTTTTTTCACTGTTTTTAGCAACTATCTCTCTAACAATAACAGGTATCTCATTCTCCGCGATTCTTGCAATCTTAGAGATTTTATAACCATTATTGTAGAGCAATGTGATGTTTAATAGCTTTTGAAGGCTTTTTAAACTGTAAGTTCTTATGTTGGTGGTGGTTCTTTCCGGATTTAATAAATTATAACGTTTCTCCCAAATTCGTATTGTATGTGCCTTAATACCAGAAAGATTTTCCAAATCTCTAATACTAAAATGCTTTTTAACGTTGTTCATTATTTTCTGATAATCGTTAAACAAATTTACAATTAATACAATGCGAACTTCAAAAAGTGTAGTTAAAATTTTAGAATTCCTTGAATTGTCATTTATTCAGTAGTCAAAATGGGTATTCTTTTAACAAAAAATCCCTTAGTTGATCTAAGGGATTCTAGTACCCACGACTGGAGTCGAACCAGCACGTTCT
This sequence comes from uncultured Flavobacteriaceae bacterium, assembly GCA_964353215.1. GTDB lineage: Bacteria > Bacteroidota > Bacteroidia > Flavobacteriales > Flavobacteriaceae > Croceitalea. The sequence continues at coordinate 7,003 of CAYGUZ010000040.1, read as the reverse complement.
TGCGAACACTACCCCCTCAAGGTAGCGTGTCTACCAATTCCACCACGTGGGTTTATGAATAGGTAGCAAAAATAGTTAAAATCCAAATAGTAGATAGAATATTTTATCCTCATAAATTTATTCAAACTTTTTATCGAAGATTGCCAACTGCTACTGAATTAAGTAACCGATTCAAAATAACACTGTAAACAGGGTAATCTAATCTTACTACAAGTGGTATTTTTGTTTGGTTATTTAAAATATTAAGATGAATACTACAAGATTAAAAAGAACAATATCAAAACAAATTAAAGGTCAATTAGGAATTTTATTGATTTTGTTTTCTATGCAGGTGATGGCTCAGAACGATACAATATGGTACACAGAAAATTGGAAAATAGCCAAGAAACAAGATGCCAAATTTTATCGAATTCCTGTAGAAGAGAAGAACGGTCTTTTTCTTATGCAAGACTTTTACATAAGTGGCAAGAAACAAATGATCGGTACCTCAAAACGCCCTAATGTTGATGTTTGGCAGGGTAAGGTGACTTGGTATAATGAGGATGGTGCCATATATCAACAGGGAAATTATATCGACAATAAATTAGAAGGAGAGTTTATTACTTTTTTAGATGATAAAAAGTTAAAGGCCATTTATAAGAATGGACGTTTTTTGTCAGGTAGGCAAAATGTTGATTTTTCTTCAGGTAAATATTATAAAGAATTGAAACAAGACACACTTATTGAAATTACCTATTCAAATGGCCTAAATAGTCGACGAAGTGAGCGTTACTCTGTAAAAGAAGACACTTATTTTAGATTGGTGCATACCCAGTACTATGATAAAAATGGAGACTTTATTGCTGAAATGGCCTATGATAATGGAGTGCCAATAGAGGGAGGCGAAGTTTATTTCTACTCTGGCACAGATACGATTAATACCATTAGCTATTACAAAAACAATAATTTTCTAGGCACTACATTTTATGATAGTAAAGGCCAATTAAGAGAGAAGTTTTCTATGGAACCCGAATATAAATCGGTCTATTTTTCTAGAGAAGGTAAAAAAATGGACAGTATTATCTATCAAATCATAGATGGAAGCTTAAAACCTCATAGTGGTAAAAAATATTACTATAAGATTAATAGAGAAAATAAAGACGTAATAGACATTACCAGTATCTACAAATACACAGAGGGAAACTTAAAATGGATAAAAATTTTTGAAGACAATAAACTTTTCTCTTACACCACTTACAGTGATAAAAATGCAACTGATAGAATTATATATTACGACGAACAAGGAGCGCCTAAAGATTCTCTTTTGTATAAAAACTACACGCCTTTTAATGGTACGGAATATACAAATGGCTATGGAATAAGAAAATATGGAAATGGTAAAATAGTAGAAGAGACCATAAAATATCGAAATGTCGATAAAGTCTTCAAATACAGAAAAGGACTAGTAGAAGCGTATTACGATAAAGAAGGAAACCAGATTGCCGTAATGAGGCTAAAAAAAGATAACTATTATGCATTAGAAGAAGGCACGCAGGTTACAATAGATCATTTAGATAGAATCACCTCTGAAATTACGTATAAGAACGAGAAGAAGGTAAAAGAAGCCTACATCAGTTATGCAAGAGAAAGTGATCTTGGTTATCGAGAAGAGACTTTTTTTGATACTGATGGATACAGTTACATAAAGAAAATCAAATATTACGCAAATGGTCAAAAGCAGTCAGAAATCGATTATAATAGATATACCGAAAAATTTGGTAAGTTTTATGACGAAGAAGGGACTCTGTTAGGTACTTATGATTACGATAAAAAAGAAGGTGAACTATATAAATTCTTTTATCACACCGGTCAAATCGAGAAAATGGAAAAATGGACGGATGGTAAACTTGTTCGACTGCTTCGTTACGAAGATGAATATGTAAGGGGAAGCGAAGATAAAAAATACATTCTTGTAGAAGATATAGATGTTACAAAAGAAGCCCTTATCTATTCTAGAGATGGTGAGTTATTATCAAAACTAGTCTATAAAGAAGGAGAACCTTTTGAGGGTACTTTTTATGATTATAAGTCTTTAACTAAAAGTACTTTTAAGAACAGTAAATTAAACGGTAAATATGAAAAGTTCGACTATAGAACAAAAGTAATCGAGTCGGGTAATTATAAAGAGGGTCAGAAAGAAGGAAAGTTCAATTTTTATAATGACTCTGGTACACTTACCTATTTTATTAATTACAGCAAAGATAAAAGACAAGGTGAAGCCACTTACTTTGATGCCGAAGGTAAAACTATAGCGACCATGATCTTTAAAGATGATATACCCTATGAGGGAAAACAAATTCTTAGAAACTATAGAGGCACAATAACCGAAATTTATAAAGAAGGAATATTGATTAGCAAGTTAGAAGAGAAAAAGACAGGTGACATTTATACTACTTATGACGATAGTAGGGTCGAACTTATTACAGTTTATTATCCTTCAACTAAAACCAAAAAGTATAGTTTTTCGACAAAACAAAGGGTGTTAGATGGTGAAGTAACCCGATTTGATACTAATGGAAAACCAATGCATACCGCAAATTTTGTCTATGGAAAATTTGTAAGTGGCGAAATCTGGTTTTTACCCAATTATAGTAGTGGAAAAGAAGTGGAAAAGATAGTCTGTAAAAGAACAGATACCTCATATGAGGTCACCTTTATATCAAAAGCTGGTAATGAAGTCTTTAAGGCCAAAGAAGTACCTCAAGTAGGTATAAGGTCACACATCGATAAGCTCAATCTAGGTTTAGAATATCTCAGCTACCAGAATCTGTATTAAAAATTTATTCACACTTTAAAAAGCTAAAAACGCCATCTATTATTGATGGCGTTTTTTTATATTGAATTAACCCGCTGTGCATTTTGAATTGCATAAACTTATAAAACCGTCGGTTCGAGTTTTTTCCGCAAGAAAAAGTATCGAGAACAAGGTCTCTAAACTATGAATTCTGATTCTCGATACAATTTTTCAAGGTTTTCTCTTGAAAAACCACTCGAATTGACGAGTTTTCATCAAAATACACAAGAGGTTGAATTAATTTTAATACTAAGCCAATATGTTTTTAAGTGAAAATAATGAGGGTTCAACTTTTAGCTAAAGCCTCTTTTTTTATCTTATACTTAAGATTCATTTGCGAACTGGTATCGACGACTTATAGGGGGGTCTTCCTAAAATAATCATATATATAAAGCTACCTACCGTAAGTAAGTTTAATCACAACATAATTTTATAGAAAAGAGAGTTTATTTTTTGTGTATTCCCTAATTTTCACCATTGCAGTTCCCATCAATTAAGGTTTTCTGAATTGAAGAAGCTTTATTGTCATTTTAAACCATAGGTTTTTGATATTGGTGTACGGCAGAATTACATGCAAAATAATAAATGGTTATTTGGAGTATCATATGAAATCTTGTAATGAATGATATTGATAATTTTAGATTTAGGTAATCACATACAACTGATTTTAGTCAGGGTTCAAGTTCTATAGATTTGAAGTTCATAGTGGTTTGGTAGACCAACTTTATTAAGTTACCCAAACTATATAAACAAAAAAACCGGCCTAAAGCTAAGCTAATAGACCAGTTTTTCAACCAACTAACTAACCAATTGTTTATTGCATCATATAGGTTACATAAATCGTAATATATTCTTGATAGCTATTACCATAGCTATTCCATAATTCCATCTGGGTGTTGGTGTCTGATATGGAAACGATATCACCTAATTTTTTACCGGCTACTTTACATATACGAGCGGCATTTTGTTTGGCATTTTCTAAGGCGGTTTTTAAAAGTGCGTCTCTATTTTCTTTGGTAATTACTCCTTTAAATTGGTATTGCACAGAAACCCCGGTCATTTTGACTTTCGCCAGACTTTTGATTTTCTCTTCTGAAGAAGTTTCTAATTCAAGCACAGTGCCTTCTCTTTGATAGCCATAGGCCAAATAATCCATTTTTTTCTCTTTAAACTCGCTAGGGTCGATACCGTGAATTTTAAGCTCTTTAAAATACTTATCCTTTAATTCATCTAGACTTTTACATGTTGGGTCTGAGTAATACAACTGTTCCATGTTAAGCGATACTTTTGCCCTGTAAAGGGCAGTAGTTCTTTCGACTGGTGTTCTACCCGAAACCGAAACAGTGTTTTTTTCGAGGTTTTGAAGCTGTGCAGTGCTCCAAAATGAACACAAAAGCACGATGATTAGTCCTATTTTTTTCATGGTCTTTCTTTTTAAATTAAGCAATTGTGAATAAGAAGGATGCGACTATCATCCAGATACCCACTATAATTCCAAAGATGCCAAGCTTTCCTTGTTTTGGTGCAATTTTGCTTCTAATTTCTGCAGCTTTCTCTTTGGCTTTTTCATTCTTTCCTAAGAAAAGTTTGTTCATTAAGCCAAAACCAAGCATAAAACCAAGCGTAGCTTGAACTATACTGCCTGCTAATAGGGTAATCCACCAAATGGGTGCAGATGTCAACCATCCGATATTCAAGATGCTTGTTATGATGCCCCAAACTCCCCAAAAACAGAAGACCAACCCTATCCATCCTTGATAGGGTTCAATTTTCTCTAATAATTCTTTGGCGTTAGGTTTTTTAGACAACACTAATGACGGCACTGCCATAATGCTCAGAAGTACAAGGGTGATTCCATAAATCATAATACTAAGGTTTTAATTGTTTATGAAGCAAATTTGCGCACATAACGACTTTAGAACAGCCCTATATACAGTAGAAATGACATCCCTGAAAACAGGGGGTAATAATAAAATAACTGGAATTGGTTTTTTTATTTGATTGGATTTATTCTTCCAGCAATCCAAGTTTTATGGCATATTTAGTCAATCCGGCAAGGTTTCTAACATCAAGTTTAGAAATAAGATTTTTTCGATAACTTTCAATAGTATGTTTACTCAAGAATAGCTTATCGGCTATTTCTTGCGTAGTATATTCTTCTGCAATTAGTTTTAGTACCTCTTTTTCTCTTTTTGATAGTGATTCGATGAGTGATTGTTCGTTAGAGAACATTCCTTTTAGGTATACATCTTTAATACTTTGAGAGAAATATTTATCACCTTTTAAAATGCTTTCAATAGCTTCAAGTAATTCGTCTTTTTCTGCATTTTTGGGTACATAACCATCTACATTGTCCTTAGTAAGCGTTTGTACGGTCATTGCATCATGCAACATGCTCACTACTAAAGTCTTTGTTTTAGGGTGCTTTACTTTGATATGCTTGTTGAGTTCGATACCATTTAAATCTGGCATATTAACGTCGGTTATTACTAAATCTATAGGTTCTTCAGCATTATTGATATCTAAATATTTGGCAACGTTTTTGCCGCTATATGCCGTCAAAATAATATCGTATTCTTTTTTAGCGCCGAGTATACTTAAAAGACCATCTAAAAACATTTTGTGATCGTCTGCAATAATTATTCTGTACTTTTTCACTTTACGAATATTTTAAAGGTATTTCTATGGTCGCCACGGTCCCTCGATTTGGCGTACTATCTAGCATTAGCTCGGCATTCAAGTTATGCAATCTATTTTCGATATTTTTTAGTCCTATACCTTTTCTTAGATTTTCTACCTCAAAACCTTTGCCATCATCTTCAAAAATCAATCGAAACAATCCATCGTGTATGTTAAGGTGAACTTCAACACTGTTCGCCGCTGCATGTTTAATGGTATTGGTAAACAATTCTTGTATGATCTGATATAGTTCAACTTTTAGGGTGACCTCTAAATCATTTATCGCTTCTTTTGGATGGGCGGAAAAACTAATTTCAATCTCAGAATTCTTCTTGAGCTGATTTATATAATCTTCCAACAAGGAAATAAATGCATTTTGACTAAATTTTTTAGGTACTAAATCGTGAGAGATATCCCTCACCAGTTCGTAGGTATCGTTGACCTGGGCCATAACTTCTTTTTGAAATTTGGTGTCTTCTTTCAAATTGGCCAACTGTAGTTTAATACCGGCTAAATTACCACCTATACTATCATGGAGTTGTTTCGCTATTCTATAGCGCTCTTCTTGCTGTGCATCCAAAGAAGTGCGGGCGAGTTCCAGTTCTTGAGAACTTAAAAGTGAAGCGATTTTTTGAGAGTTCAACTCTTCTTGTTGTTGGTTTAGTTGACTTTGGGTCTGTAATTTTTGATAATAAACAAAAAGAAGCGCTATTATAGGCACTAATAGCACTAAAAAGCCATATAAAAAGGCCTTTTTAATGGTTTTTTGACGTTCAATTTCGCTTTGCTTGGCCAGTTGTTCTTCTTTGAGCTCATAGATCTGATTTTCTTTCTGTAGGGTATGATACTTTATTTCTATTTCTTTTATAGCCTTACTATTCTGCTGTTCTAAAATTTGATTTGATACGCTAAGGTACTGCGTCATCAAATTATAAGCGTTCTGGAAGTCTCCTTTTTTTTGATAGGTAATACGTAGGCTATTGATTATTTTTTTTTGAAGCTCTAGTCGATTCCATTGTATGGCATTGGCATAGGCCATTGAGAGTGCCATTTCTGCCATTTGAAACTGTTCTAGTTTCGTGCATACTTTTCCATATTCAAGTACAGCCTCTGTATAAATGTCAAAATACTTCTGGTCAAGAGCGGCCGACATGGTGTTTTCTAAAAAAGTAAAGGCATGGTCGTTCTTATTTTCCATCGCTGCCAATCTGCCTAAACTTAGTTCTACCCAAAGTTTTAATCTCGGAGCATGTGCATCGATTAATATATTTCCTGTTTTTTCAAAATAAGTTCTGGCCAAGCTTAAATCCTCTTTTTCGAGGGCTATGGAACCTAAGTGGAAATTGGATCTCGCTTTGATGGTATTATCTTTTGTTTTTTCTAGCAGCTCAGAAAAAAGTGCACTAGCTTCTGCATAAGAACCTTTTTGGAAATAGGTTTCTGCAAGCCCCATTTTTAGATTAACGTTCTCTACCTTATTTTCTAAGAAAT
>CAYGUZ010000039.1:9147-10513 GCA_964353215.1 uncultured Flavobacteriaceae bacterium | reverse complement strand
CATATTTTGGTGAGCAAAGTAGAAGATGTGTGCAAAATAGAAGTTCAACCCAATTCACATTTACTATTATTTGGTGGCGAACCCTTTGAGGAAGAGCGACATATTTACTGGAATTTTGTTTCTTCATCAAAAGAAAGGATAGAAAATGCAAAAAAAGAATGGCAGAATAGAACCTTTCCGATGATGAAATCCGACTCTAGTTACGTGCCCTTACCTGGCCTATAATTTCTCCCAGGTTTTATCAGGTCCCAACTTAAAAGTCCCTAAATGCTCAAAATTACATTCGTTGGGCAAAATAAGGGATAAAAAAGTGCTTTCATCTCTAGACCGATACAGATGATATATCTTACCAACAATAGGCTCAAAATTAAATTTGGCATTATAGACAAGGGCATTATACTCAAATTCTTGCATCATACGCTTATACTCTTCTTGAATAGCCTCGTATTTTGCCTTAAACTGATTATTGGCACTTACGATATTGGTATTTTTCCAAGAAGTTACGTCAGGTGGTGTAATTTTTGGAGCAGAAAGGTTACTTGAATAGGGTAGTAGCTTACTATTGTATGATTGCGTTTCTTCGTCAAATACAACGTAATCGGGCTTTTTTTCTTTCTTCATAGCCTTGCAAAATTACAGAAGTAGACCAGAGTTTACAACTTACTTCAGCGCTCTTATAGATTTTATGTAGCTTAGAGTACTTTTCATAAAAGAAATGGATTGACGAAAAATATAATTTATATAGGATTTTGCTGTTGCCTGCTCTCTTGTGGGGCCAAAGAAGAAATCAAACAAGAAAAATTCAACTGGTACGGCAAAGAAGTTACTGTTTCAGCTTATAATTCGGTTTCTTGGCAAACACAAGGAGACCCCAATATTGCGGCATGGGGAGATACGCTAAAACCAGGAATGAAAGTGGTAGCGGTTTCTCGAGATTTACTAGCTTTGGGTATAAAGCATAACTCGATGATGATTATTGAATCACTACCGGATACTTTTTATGTAAAGGATAAAATGAACCGTAGATGGCGTAATAGGATCGATATTTATATGGGGGAAGATGTCAAAAAAGCACGCGAATGGGGTAGACAAAAACGCTTTATTTGCTACGCGCTTCCGAAAGACTCCATAACACAAACCGAAAAGCCATGAGAAAAATAGCCATTTTAAGTATTCTTTTGACTTTATGCAGTTGTGGCATTAAGAGTAGCATTATTGATAAGCCTATTCAATTTGACGCAAAACGAATTGCACTCACAAAAGCCTATCTGAAAGATCGCTACGGTTTAGAAAGAGATACCATCGCCATAAGCCCCAAAATGATCGTATTGCACTGGACCGCTATACCCACTTTTGAAGGTTCTTA
>CAYGUZ010000039.1:0-9137 GCA_964353215.1 uncultured Flavobacteriaceae bacterium | reverse complement strand
ACAGCACCCTGCCAAGCTGGCGACCAGATATTGAAAATGTGAGTGGATTAAATGTTTCAGCCCATTTTTTAGTGGACAAGGATGGTAGTATTTATAGAATGATGCCCGAAACTTATATGGGTAGGCATGTAATTGGCCTAAACCATTGCGCTATTGGTATTGAGAATGTTGGTGGACCCGAAGATTCACCGCTAACGGAAAAACAATTAAAAGCTAATATTAAATTAGTACGATATCTAGCAAAAAAGTACGATATCGACTTTCTAATCGGCCATTATGAGTATACAAATTTTGAAGGTCATCCCCTTTGGTTAGAAAGAGATTCCAGTTATCGCACCGAAAAAACCGATCCCGGAAAAGACTTTATGAAAAAGGTGCGGCGAGCAACTAAAAACTTTAATTTCACCTCGGTTCCAATAAAAAAATAAAATGAATAAACGTTTTCTTCTATTAAGCACAATAGTTTTAGGTATTTCAACCTTAACAGCACAAAACATAACAAAGGCGGTTTATGACTCTTATGAGAACTATAAAGAAACTAGTCTAAATAACCGTAGAATTAAACACGCTGATTTACAGCCTTTAATAACTAATTTCACGCGCAATGCAGAATTTAAGGTACAAAAGGTCGGAGAATCCATTGAAGGGCGCGACTTAAATCTAATATCATTAGGCTCCGGCGAGAAAAATATTTTTCTATGGTCTCAAATGCATGGTAATGAACCCACAGCGACCCAAGCAATTTTTGATCTTTTGAATTTTTTCGAAAGCACAGATTTCAAAAAGGAAAAGAATGAAATTCTCAACAATCTTACCCTGCATTTTCTACCCATGTTGAATCCTGATGGAGCTGAATTATTTCAAAGACGAAATGCTTTGGGAGTAGATATTAATAGAGATGCCTTACGTTTACAATCGCCGGAAAGCAGAGTACTGAAAAGAGTCCGTGATAGTTTAGATGCGGCATTTGGATTCAATCTACACGATCAAAGTACGTATTATAATGCTGAAAGATCTGAGAAACCTGCATCCATTTCATATCTAGCAACCGCCTACAATTATGAAAAAGATATAAATGAAGTACGGGCCAACGCCATGAAAGTTATCGTTTTCATGAACGAGATTATTCAAAACTATGCACCTGGTCAGGTGGGGCGTTATAATGATGATTTTGAGCCCAGGGCTTTTGGTGACAATATTGCTAAATGGGGCACAAGCTTAATTCTTATCGAATCCGGCGGATATATAAATGATATTGAAAAGCAAGAAATACGAAAATTAAATTACGTATCGATTCTGTCGGCACTTTACACTATAGCCAAAGGAAGTTATGTAGATATTCCTATTGAGGAATATGAAAAAATACCAAAGAACGACAGAAAGCTATTTGATTTAAAAATTGAAAATGTAACCTATAAGCTAAACGGCAATACCTATATGCTCGATTTAGGCATTAACCATCAAGAAATTGACAACAAGTATCACGATGATTTTAGCTATAAAAGTATAATCGCGGACCAAGGTGATCTATCGACTTATTATGGGTACCAAACATTTGATGCCACTGGATATACCATTGTTCCACCAAAAATGGCCGAACAAATACTTGATGCTAAAGATTATGGAGAATTCTTTATTTTAAATAGTGCTGATTTTTTAAAATTAGGACAAGCGTATATTAGGCTAAACAATATCCCAACATCGCTTAAAATAGCCAAATCTCCTGTCCATCTAGTTCCAAAAGGATTTAAACTTGATAATTTTAATTTAAATCCTGGAGTAAACCCGACATTTTTCCTTTCTAAGGATAATGTAATTACACATGCAGTAATAAATGGTTTCCTTTTAGATTTAAATTCACCCTTAGAGGACCAAAGATTTGAAAATGCTCAAATTTATCGCGAGTGAACTTACTAGACAGCCATTAGGAAAGCAAAAATGACCAAAGCCAAACCAAACGACATAAATACCACTGATAGCATAAACCATCTATCTATGTGATTTTTACGATTTTTTGGACACATCTGAAAGAAAATATTAGGGGTAATTTTCAGACATAGACTAGTTTAAATACTACCACAATATAGAATATAAGAAAAAGATTACTTAATTAGTGGGTGTGTTAAATAATTTAGTCAAAGAAAAATGAATTAATATGAAGAAAATAGTGTTTCTCGCTTTTATGGCTGCTTTCAATTCCGTTTTTGCCCAAGAAGAAGCAGTACCCTTATTCAATGGTGAAAATTTAGATGGTTGGACACTACATGGTACCGAAAAATGGTATGTTGAGAATGGAGAACTTATCTGTAAAAGTGGCCCAAAAAAGGCCTATGGCTATTTATCCACTGTAGATCTTTATTATAATTTCGAACTGTCATTGGAATTTAAACAAGAAGCTGATGGAAATAGTGGTGTATTCATTAGATCAACTTTTGAGGGAACCAAGGTAACCGGTTGGCAAGCAGAAGTTGCGCCACCGGGCATGCATACAGGCGGTATATATGAGTCATACGGCAGAGGTTGGCTCATAAAGCCAAAAGCGGAAAAAGAAGCTGTTTTAAAAATGAATGAGTGGAATTCCATGAAAATTATTGCGCATGGAGATTCGATAACTACTTATTTAAACGGAGTTGAAATGGTTCATTTAGAGGATGAAAAAATCGGAAATGGCAAAGGTGCTATCGCCCTACAAATTCACGATGGTGGTGGAATTAAAGTGCGTTGGAAAAATATTAAATTAAAGAAATTGGACTAGTTTAGTTTTCAGACGATGAACCCGATATGGAGCTGATAATAATTTGTTTGAACTCCACAGGGCCATGGTCACCTTGAAGCATAACCGGCCCTGGTTCACCTTCTTTGCTATCCAACGCGCCACCTGTAATACCAGGAATAGTTTGGTCATTGATGATAGTTTTTCCATTGGCTATAATAGTTACTCTTCTACCAATAAGTGTTATTTCATATTTCTGCCACTCTCCCGCTGGTTTTGCAGCATTTTCATTTGGCTCTAAAAAACCATAGACCCCGCCAAAGTAAATATCCGAAGCTGGTAGACCATAATTATCGGCTATCTGAACTTCATAGCGTCCTCTTAAATAAATTCCACTATTACTTCCTTCAGGAATTCGAAATTCGACAACTAATTTAAAGTCCTTAAACTTTTTATCACTTATAAGATTTGCCCCAGACATTGGGCTACTCAAAATACCATCTTTGACCAACCACTGGTTGGCATCTCTATCTGCATGCCATCCGTTCAAATTCTTTTTATTAAAGAGCTGATAAGGTGTTGTTTCGACAGGGTTTACTAAATGACTAAGTTGTGGAGCTCTTGTTCCGGTCCATTTCACGGTAGAACCATCTGTGTAAATCATTGTTCCCTTTAATACATCGTTCTCCATTGTCCCCTTAAACTTCATATCTTCTCCTTCGGGTTCCCATTGCCTAGGTATTGAAAAGCTGAAGTTATTGTCTTCTATTATTACCTCAGATATAGGTCTTGCACTACCAAAAGCAAATACAAACCGACCTACGTAGGTTGCGTGGCCCGAATGACGTACTTCTAACCATGAAGGTTGGGTTTTACCTTCGAACTCCATCTCCAAATCCCACCTTCCTTCAAGTGCATGATAGTCTTGGGCTGTGATATAAAATCTTGGCAGTAAACAAGCTATAAAAAAAATGATGACGCTGATAGTACCTTTACGAGCCATTCAATTATGATTTTAATGAACCTGCAAGATACTAAAACTGGTTTGTCTCAACTAGACTTTATTCGCATCCACCGGTAAACCCGTTTGCATTGAACTTGGTCTGTACCGCCCCTTGTAAAGAGCCATCGGTGAGTTGAATAACCAAGTTGTTTTCTCCACTACCATCTCGTTTTGGGGTACAATATTCAAACAGGTAAAAACTATTGGCCTGTTCGGAGACCCTGGCAGATATTTGGTTGAAGGTTGTTTCTAGTTCTGCAGCGTTACTTGCGACTACACTAGCTGTTTTTCCAATGGCATCAAGAACTTCAGAATCAATTTCGGCACCTAATCCGATTGTAAAAAATGATATATTTCCATTGGCGTTATCAACTGCATTCAAAGCGCTCTGCTCCGTGAAACGAGATGCTTGATCCGTACCGTCGGTAAAAAGAACTACCGAGGCGGCACCTATAGAAGAATTTTGGGTACTGTTCTGCAAAAGTTCCTCCGCTATAACTGTAGATTTAATTACAGCGCCATATAAATCTGTAGACGGGTCATTGCTGATATTTTCATCAATGCTCGCAATGGCATCTGTTAGCTCTGTTGTAGATGATGTTAATTCATTTAATAGGTGCAATTCATCCTCACCATCAAACCAATAAATAGCCATTTTAAAAGAACTGGACTCTGGTGATGGCATTACATTGTTCACAAAACTTGTAGATGCTGTCTTCAGTTCTTCTAAACTACTCTGCAATACTGAATTACTTAAATCTAGAACAAGTAAGGTATTGTTATTGAACACTTGAGAATTTGGTGATATACGGGCAAAAGATTCAGAAGAAGAAATGGTATTGAAACAGTCATCATTTCTACCTTGCTCATAAATAGTGAATTGATTTGCGGTTAATCCAGAAACCGGATTGCCCAAATTATCACTTACCTTAAATAAAATTGAAACCTTTCCTGGCAGGGTCGTAAATTGATCTTGAATAGAAAGTAGCAACTCATTCTCCCCAAAATTAAGGCAATCATCGGGTTCTTTGCCTTCCCCTAGTTCGCCCTGATTTAAGTCAAAATTGACGTCGTCATCGGCGTTTCCGCAAGAAATAAATAATAAGAGGCTAAAAACAAGAATGGCGTAAGTGAAATAACTCTTCATTTTCAAAATTTTAAGGTTCCTTTCTGCTTAACGAATATTTATAGTTTAAATTATTTGGAAATTGCATATTAGTTTTAATGAAAAGTTAAATCAAAGGCTGATTTGTTAAAAAACTTAACTTACCTGTAAAATTTGGTAACTTGAACAGCATACCAATAATCACTAAATACGACAATACCTATGCCAACGTATCAACTCAAAGTTAATGGTGAATCAAAAACTGTTGATGTCGCTTCTGACACTCCTGTTTTATGGGTCTTAAGAGACCATCTAGATCTTGTAGGCACCAAATATGGTTGTGGAATAGGCCAGTGCGGCGCCTGTACCATTCATGTCGACGGTAATCCGCTACGTAGCTGCTCTACCACGCTAGAACAGGTAGAAGGAAAAGCTATTACCACTATAGAAGGTTTATCAAAAGATGGTAGCCACCCCGTGCAAGAAGCTTGGAAAGAAGTTGATGTTCCGCAGTGTGGATATTGTCAAGCTGGTCAGATTATGACAGCTTCTGCATTTTTAGAAAACAACAATAGTCCTACTGAAGAGGAAATCAAGAATGCTATGCACGGCAACATTTGCAGATGTGCATCATATATGAGAATACGAAAAGCGGTTGCCATTGCAGCTGAAAAAATGTCTTAATCAACCGTTTCAAAAAAACATCATGTCAACAACGTCAAAAACAACTTTTAGCAGAAGGGCATTTATGCGAACTTCGACCCTCGCAGGAGGGGGAATGCTGATCGGGTTTAATTTGTTTCAATCCTGTAAGCCAAAAGTAGCCCCGCCAATAGATTTATCTCAGTTAAACTACAATGATTTTAATGCTTTCATCAAGATTGCTTCAAATGGAGCGGTAACTATATTTTCACCTAACCCTGAAATCGGACAAGGCGTAAAAACTTCCATGCCCATGATTATTGCCGAGGAGCTTGATGTAGCTTGGAAAAATGTGCATGTAGCCCAAGGTGTACTTGATACCAAAAATTATGTCAGACAGGTTGCCGGTGGTAGTCAGTCCATCCGTTTTGGCTGGGACGCCCTGCGACAAACCGGAGCAACGGCAAAACAGATGTTGATTAACGCCGCTGCTACCCGTTGGGGTGTTGAAGCATCTCAATGCACTGCAAGTGAAGGCATTATCAGCAATGCGGCAGGAGAAACTTTAGGCTATGGTGATGTCGTAAATGAAGCGGCTATCTTAGAGGTTCCAGAAAATGTAAGACTTAAAGAACCTAAAGATTACAAAATTATAGGTAAGGATGCAGGCAATGTGGATATTACTAAAATAGCAACGGGCAAACCTTTGTTCGGGCTTGATTATAAAGTGGATGGTATGGTTTACGCCTGTGTGGCAAGACCACCGGCTTTTGGTCAAAAGTTGGTTTCCTATGATGGTACAGAGGCTAAGAAGATGCCAGGCGTAATCGATATTATAACCATTGGCGAAAAAGCCCGGGTTCATTTAAATGGTGACAACCAAAACTGGTCCGTTAGACTGTCGGACAGTGATAAAGTAGTTGTTATAGCAGAGACCACATGGCAAGCGATGCAGGCAAAAAAAGCTTTAAAAGCAGTTTGGGAAGATAATAACCCGGAAAGCACAGCACAGCACGACCAAGAGCTAATGAGTATTTTAGATGGAAACAACTTTAAAACGCTACGTTCAGATGGTAATGTTAAAAAGGCTTTTGCAGAAGCCGATACTGTTTTGGAGCGCACTTATGAATCGCCATTTCTACCTCATAACTGTCTAGAACCAATGAATTTCTTTGCAGATGTAACCGATGACAAGATTAATCTGGTCGGCCCGGTGCAAACTCCAGCAGCCGCTGCAGAAACCGTTGCCGATATGCTCGGAAGAAATGTAGACGATATTCATTTGGAAATGACTCGGATGGGGGGTGGATTTGGCAGAAGACTTTATGGTGATTTTGTTTATGAAGCAGCTGAAATTTCAAATGCTATTAGAAAACCGGTAAAGATGGTTTCTTCACGCGAAGATGACATGAATACTGGTGTATATAGGCCTGCCATAAAATATAGGATCAAAGCTGCGATTAAAGATGGGGAGCTCACAGGGTATCATCTTAAAGAAGCTGCCATTAATGATAATATGTACGGGTTAATCCCTAATTTCTTCCCGGCCGGAGCGATAGAAAATTATCAAGTTGATGTTGCTAGTTATGACAGTAATATAACCACTGGGGCATGGCGAGCACCATATACCAATTTTCTTGCATACGCCGAGCAAAGCTTTTTTGACGAGCTGGCCGAGGTGATGAAGGTAGACAAAATACAACTTCGTATGGACCTTCTTGAAAAAGTTAAAGGAACCGATGATGAACGTATTCAATACGACCCTGAGCGAATGCAAAACTGTATTAGAATGGCAGTTGAAAAATCAGGATGGGGCAAAAAGCCAGAAGGTGTATATCAAGGTTTTGTAAACTATTATTGTCATAATACCCATGTTGCCCAAGTTGCCGATGTGGAAATTGAAAATGGAAATGCTGTTGTCAAAAAAATAACCTGTGTGGTAGATTGTGGAATAGTTGTAAATCCTTTGGGGGCAATTAATCAGATTGAAGGAGGTATTTTAGACGGAATAGGGCATTCTATGTACGGTGATTTTAAATTCGAAAATGGTGTGCCTGTGGCAAATAATTTTGACGGATATCGCCTAATACGTATGAAAGAGGCACCTGAAATAGAAACCCATCTAATTCAAAACGAACTATCACCCACTGGGTTAGGAGAACCGACGCTACCGCCGGTAGGTGGGGCAATAGCCAATGCATTTAAAGCTGCGACCGGCAATAGATTATATCAGCAACCATTTAGTAAGACACCCGAACTTTTAAAAGTTCCTGAAAAAGAAATCTTAGGATAACAATAATGACAATTTTATTATTCGGGGTTACCAAGGACATCGTTGGTAGCCCTTCACTTTCGATACCCACTGTAAGCGTAACAGGTAAAAGTATACCAAAAACGGTAAAGGAATTACGTGAATTTTTAAATAAATCCTATCCAGAATTAGGTAAGTTATCTTCTTTGGTAATAGCAGTGAACAACTCTTATGCTCGAGATGATGAACAAATCAATTCTTATGACGAAATTGCATTGATTCCGCCAGTGAGCGGCGGCTAAAATTTAGACATGCTTTTAGACAATCATAATAGACCTATTAATTACTTGAGATTGGCCGTTACGGACAGGTGCAATCTTAGGTGTAATTATTGTATGCCTGCAGAGGGAATTGATTTTGTAAAAAATGACAAATTACTTTCTATAGATGAACTAATCGCTTTAAGTGCAATCTTAGTGGGGCAGGGTATAGATAAAATCAGAATAACCGGAGGTGAACCTTTTGTAAGAAAAGACCTGATGCTCCTTTTACGCCATTTAAAAAAATTAAATGGGCTCAAAGATATTTCGGTGACCACCAACGCTACGCTAATTGGCCCTTATATAAATGAATTAAAAGAACTGGGCATTAAGGATGTCAATGTAAGTCTTGATGCCATTGATAAAGCGACCTTTGAACGCATTACCAGACGTGATCAATACGATACCGTTCATGAAAATCTGATTCGACTGATTTCTGAAGGGTTTAATGTTCGTATAAATTTTATTGTTCTGGAAAGACAGAACGAACAAGATATTGTTCCAATCTTAGAATTAATGAAACATTATCCCGTTTCAGTTCGATTTTTGGAAGAAATGCCTTTTAATGGCGGAAGCAAATCATTTCAGACCATCAAATGGGACTATAAGGCCATTTTAAGCCATATTACGAATGCATTTCCAAAGTATACAAAATTGAAGTCTCCTAAAACTTCAACATCTATCAATTATCAAATTGAGGGTCATAAAAGCACCTTCGGTCTAATTCCGTCATTTAGCAGAACCTTTTGTGGAACGTGCAATAGACTTCGCCTTACGGCAACAGGAGAGCTTATTACCTGTCTATACGGCAAACCGAAGGCCAATCTAAGGGATATTTTACGGCACGAAGGTAACGGTGACAAAATAAAAGAGGCCATTCTTTCTGCAATCGGTTCGAGAGCAAAGACAGGCTTTGAAGCACAACAAGAGCATAAATCGGTTTTCTCTAGTTCTATGACCTCTATAGGCGGTTAAGATGAGTTGAAACCAAAACGTTTTTAAGCGATGCAGACTAAAATATCAATTCTTAACGGCTTAGTACTGTCTGGAGGTAAAAGTACCAGAATGGGTAACGATAAGGGCCTTATTGAGTATCATGGTAT
>CAYGUZ010000038.1:0-10525 GCA_964353215.1 uncultured Flavobacteriaceae bacterium | reverse complement strand
ATATAAGACGCCGCACAATTGTGCGGCGTTTTTTATTTGATAATAAATCTACTAATGTTCTTTTTCTTAAATGGACTAATTTAGCCGAATGCTAGATTATTTAGTGGTTGGTTTGGGCCTTGCCGGTATTTCTTTTTGTGAACAATTAGAGCGTAATGGTAAATCGTTTAAAGTGATTTCAGATAACTCACAACAGGCGTCTTTGGTTGCAGGGGGGTTGTACAACCCAGTAATTCTAAAACGATTTACTCTTGCTTGGAACGCGAAAGAACAATTGCATTTGGCGCTTCCTTTTTACGAAGAACTAGAAAAAAAGCTAAAGCTAAAGGTAGATTACAAAATACCGGTATTAAGAAGGTTTGCTTCGGCAGAAGAGCAAAATAGTTGGTTTGAAGCCTCTGATAAGCCTGGTCTTGATTATTTTTTAGGCCAAAATATAATTTTAAACGAAAATACAAACCTTGATGCCCCATTCGGATACGGAAAGGTTAGGCATACAGGTAGAATAAAGACCAAAACCCTTTTAGAACGATACACTAGTTACCTTAATGATAAAGGGTTGCTAGTTGAAGAAACCTTTGATTACAATGCTTTAGAAATCTTAAAGAATGAAATTGTTTATAAGGATATGGAAGCCATGCAAGTTGTTTTTTCAGAGGGTTATGGACTTAAAAAGAATCCTTTCTTTAATTATTTACCCCTAACTGGCACAAAAGGAGAGTTGCTTACCATCAAAGCCCCAAAACTAAAAGAATTAAAAGTAATCAAGTCTTCTGTTTTTATAATACCATTAGGTGATGACCTGTATCGTATCGGTGCCACTTACAAATGGAAAGATAAAACAAACCTACCTACACAAGAGTCTAGGGAAGAGCTCATAGAAAAACTGAAAACCTTTTTAAAATGTGATTTTGAAGTCGTGAAACATGTTGCCGGGGTGAGGCCTACCGTAACGGACAGAAGGCCATTGGTTGGAAGGCACCCAGCGTATGCCAATCTTTATGTTTTGAACGGTTTTGGTTCACGGGGTGTCATGATTGCCCCTTATGCTTCAAAACAATTATTTCAATTTATAGAACTTGGCGATAGGCTTAACACTGAACTGGATATTTTTAGATTTACCGCTAAGCATTATTCGGGTTAATTCAACAAGTCTTTATCGTACTTCATAAAAATATTTATCCAAATATTTCTAGAGAGCCGTATTATTACAGGTAACAAAAAAATCGAAGTGATTACAATTGTTATGTAGGTGTTTTTTAATGACGTTCCTATAATCAAAAAAGCTATTGCAAAAGCTATTCCGGCAAAAATAAGTCCGACACCGTAGCTTACGTACATGGCGCCATAAAAGAAAGAAGGTTCTATTTTATATTTTGTTTGACAATGTGAACACCTTTCGTGCATTTTAAATAATTGTGAAATGACAAAAGGGTTTTTGTTCACGTACATGCTTTCACTGTGGCACTTTGTGCAACTTCCTGTTAAATTGCTTTAGAGTTTGTTTCCTTTTTTTAACATTTGCAAAACTTTAAACAAAAATAAGTATTACGATAGTTCTGCTGCGTTCGGCCAATACTTAAAATTGATTTGATAATAATGAAACTGTATAGCACCTATGCTTAATATCCATAACCTTTCCGTCGCTTTTGGCGGAGAATATTTATTTGAAGAAATCGCTTTTCGATTGAATGCTGGAGATAGGGTTGGATTGATTGGAAAAAATGGTGCCGGCAAGTCTACTTTGCTAAAATTGCTAAGTAAAGAAATGGTTGCAGATTCCGGAACTATAGCTTCGGATAAAGAAGTGAAAATTGGTTTTTTAAAGCAGGATATAGATTTTGAAGAGGGCAGAACGGTTTTAGACGAAGCTTATCAAGCCTTTGAGGAAATAAAAAAACTAGAGACCAAACTTGAAGACATCAACACCCAACTAGCCGAACGAACCGACTATGAGAGCGAAGGCTACAATCAACTAATGATTGATTTAAATGATGTTACCCATCATTATGAGATTTTAGGAGGATACAACTACCAAGGGGAGACAGAAAAAGTATTACAAGGACTAGGGTTTTTAAGAGATGATTTTGATAAAGCTACAGATACTTTTTCGGGTGGATGGCGTATGCGTATCGAATTGGCAAAGCTATTACTTCAAAGTAATGATGTACTCTTATTAGATGAGCCAACAAACCATTTAGACATAGAATCTATTATTTGGTTAGAGCAGTTTTTAAGAAACTATTCGGGTGCAGTGGTAATTGTATCTCACGATAAAATGTTCTTGGATAATGTTACCAATCGAACAATTGAAATCTCTTTAGGTCGAATCTACGATTATAACAAACCGTATTCGCAATACCTCGTTCAGCGTTCAGAGATAAAAGAGCAACAGCTAAACGCCCAGAAGAACCAAGAAAAACAAATACAGCAAACCGAGAAACTCATTGAAAAGTTTAGGGCCAAAGCCAGTAAGGCATCTATGGCGCAATCTCTGATCAAGAAATTGGACAAGATCGATAGAATAGAAGTTGATGCTGACGACAATAGCGTAATGAAAGTTCGTTTTCCTATTTCCGTAACTCCGGGTAAAGTGGTCGCCGAAATTGAGCAGCTTTCTAAAAGTTACGGCCCCAAAGAAGTCTTGAAGAATATTGAGCTAATGGTCGAGCGCGGCAGCAAAACTGCATTTGTAGGGCAAAATGGCCAAGGCAAAACTACACTGGCCAAAATAGTTGTCGGAGAGTTAGATTACCAAGGGCATTTAAAGTTAGGGCACAATGTGCAAATAGGGTACTTAGCCAAGAACCAAGCAGAAAATATAGATGGTAGCAAAACTATTTTAAATACCATGATCGATGCGGCGAATGAAAAAAACCGCAGTAAAGTTCGTGATATTTTAGGTTCATTTCTTTTTCAAGGTGATGAGGTCGAAAAATATGTTCGCGTGCTATCAGGAGGCGAAAGAAATAGATTGGCCTTGGCAAAAATGCTTTTGCAACCATTTAATGTTTTGGTGATGGATGAGCCCACCAATCATTTAGATATTAAGTCAAAAAATGTATTAAAGCAAGCTTTACAAAGTTTTGAAGGTACTTTGATATTGGTTTCTCATGATCGAGATTTTCTGCAAGGGCTCACCGATAGGGTCTATGAATTTAAGAACGGAAGTATAAAAGAGTATTTGGGCGATATTGATTTTTATCTTGAGCGGCGTAAAGCAGAAGATTTTAGAAAGATTGAGAAGGGCGAGAAAAAATCTAAAGAACCAAATAATAAGACTAATCAGCAAAACGATTACAAGGTTCAAAAAAAAATAAAATCCTTAAAGAATAAACTTAGTAGTGTCGAAAGTAAGATAAGTGAATTGGAAAAGGCTATTGCCGAGTTAGACCACCAACTTTTGATCAATTATGATGAAACTGCTAAGATTCCTAACTTCTTTGATGGCTATCATGCTAAGAAAGAAGATTTAGAGAAGTTAATGAAGGAATGGGAGCGGATATCTTTAGAAATAGATTCAAAATAGAAGTGAATTCCCACAATAAATAACCGTTTCACCACACTTTATAGCACTTTCACAACAATATTTCAATTATTCACTGTATTTACTTGGCTGTAAACCACAAGAACATTTAATTTGTAGGTAAATTCTTATCAATGTAAATCAGACCATATGAAAAAGTTTACCTTTTTAAGCCTTTCTTTTTTCTTTATAAGTACATTCATTTTCGCTTCCGTCGAGGAAATACCCTCAACAGAAAGAGCGGTGCTGTTAGATTTATATAATAGCACACAGGGCGAGAAATGGAATACAGGATGGAACCTTAATGAACCGGTTTCAACGTGGAGGGGTATTGAAATCAAGGAAAATCATATCGTAAGTATAAATTTATTCCATAATAATTTAAATGGCTATTTACCAGAGAGTATAGGTAAACTTAAAAAGTTGGAACATCTTAATCTGGCATTTAATAGTATAACGGGAGTATTGCCAAAAGATATTGTAGAGTTGAAATGCTTAAAGGTGCTTAAGCTTGAAATGAATAGAATTAAAGGTAGTTTGCCTGAAGGCATAGGCAGTCTGCAAAACTTGGAAGAATTTTCGATGTTCAATAATTTTTTGCATGGACCAATACCAGAAAGTTTAGGCAGTATTTTGAATCTTAAAGTGCTTAATCTATCAAGCAATAACCTTAAAGGAGTCATACCTAGTAGCCTTGGTAATCTTAAAAATCTTCAAACACTTGGTCTTTTTGAAAATGCTTTAGAAGGTGAGATTCCTAAAGAAATGGGCAACCTTCAAAATCTTGAAGAACTGGTACTGGCCAACAATCAAATAGGTGGTGAAATACCTGAAGAGTTAGACCAATTGGCAAGCCTTAAAGTGTTACAGATACAAAATAACAGAATCAAATCTTTCAGGGGGATACAAAAAATGAAGTCAAAATCACTTTTGGTTTTTGATACAGATGAAGAAAAATACAATTCAATATATAATGATAATGCCATAATCAATTCTAGAATGGCAGATACAAAATTTGAAGATGTAGACGATAATAAGTAGTTAGTTATACTTTAGTTTGTTTGGTTCGGGGATGCAATGGTGCATCCCTTTTTTTTTTGTTTTGTAGTTTGCGCAAAACCTTAAACATTTATGAAATCTTTAACCAATAAGCTAGTATCTTGACACTAGTTTTGTAAACACTAATCAACTGCTTTAATGCGAAAAATTCTTATCTCTGTCTTGGCAGGAATCCTAATTGTTGGAGGATCTATTTTTGCCGCTAAATACATCAGCAACAGTAAGCAAAACAGAAGGCCAAGACCTAAGAAGGTTATAAAAACGGTATTTGTCGACACTGTCGAAAATGGTATGGTACCAATCGTGATATCCGCAAATGGCAATCTAGTTGCAAAAAACAGGGTAGAACTCTATGCAGAGGTTCAGGGCGTATTTAAAACTGGCAGTAAGCTCTTTAAACCAGGTCAAGAATACGAACAGGGACAAACCCTGATTCGAATAGATGCTTCGGAGTACTATGCAAGCGTTCAATCGGCAAAAAGTAATCTGTACAATTTGGTGACTTCAATTATGACAGATCTACAACTTGATTATCCGCAGTATTTCCCAAAGTGGCAAGAGTATTTGGCTAATTTTGATTTAGAAAGAACCACACCTAAACTCCCAGAAATAAGTTCAGATAAAGAAAAATATTTTATCACAGGTCGGGGCATATTTAGTAGTTACTATAACGTTAAAAATCTTGAGCAGCGGCTTTCTAAGTATAGTATTTCAGCTCCTTTTTCGGGCATCCTCACCGAGGCCTTGGTAACCGAAGGAACATTGGTAAGAGCAGGGCAAAAACTTGGAGAATTTATCAAAACAGGTGTCTACGAACTTGAGGTTGCGGTAAGTAAGACCTATGCTGATTTTTTAAAGGTCGGTGCAGAGGTTAAATTGGCCAACCTTAACAACACCCAATCATATACTGGAAAGGTCGTAAGACTGAACGGTAGGGTAGATCAGACATCACAGACCATAACCGCTTTTATCGAAGTAAATGGTGAGAATCTAAAAGCAGGGCAATATTTAGAGGCAAGGCTCAATGCCAAAAGCGAGAAAGAAGCTATAGAGATCGACCGCTCGCTCTTGGTCGATAATAGCAAAATTTACGTAGTTAGAGATTCTATATTAGATTTAATAGACGTTTCCGCTGTTTACTTCACTGACAAAAAAGTGGTCTTAAAAGATGTGCCAAACGGTGAAATGATTATTTCTAAGCCAGTTGTTGGTGCCTATGCAGGTATGTTGGTTAAGGTTTACGGTGCCGATACTACTGAAAAAACTGAGAAATGAGAAAGATAATAGAATACTTTATCAAGTATCATGTTGCTGTCAATGTCATAATAATAGCATTTTTTATTTTCGGTATCGTTGGTGCTTACTCATTAAAATCCTCATTTTTTCCACTTACAGAGTCCCAAAATGTATTAATAAGTATTACCTATCCGGGTGCTTCGCCCCAAGAAATCGAAGAAGGCATTGTGCTCAAGATCGAAGATAACTTAAAAGGACTTCAAGGTGTAGATAGGGTAACCTCTACTTCACGAGAGAACTCGGGTTCGATCAATGTAGAAATTGAAAAAGGACAGGATATCGATTTCATGTTGTTAGAGGTTAAAAATGCTGTCGATAGGGTACCAACTTTCCCTACAGGTATGGAACCCTTGGTAGTTTCTAAGCTAGAAGCGGTCAGGCAGACGATCAGTTTTGCTATTAGTGGCGATGCCATTTCTTTGGCTACCTTAAAACAAATCGGTAGACAGGTAGAAAATGATTTGCGCGCTTTAGATGGTATTTCCCAAATCGATATTTCGGGATATCCTGAAGAAGAAATAGAAATTGCGGTCAATGAAAATGACCTGTTGGCCTTTAACCTATCCTTTAATGACGTAGCACAGGCCGTAACAAATGCAAACATTTTGGTAACCGGGGGTAATATCAAAACAGATGCTGAAGAGTACCTGATCAGGGCCAATAATCGTTCTTATTACGGTGATGAACTTTCAAATATTATTGTAAGAGGCGATGCTTCGGGGCGTAGCATTAGATTAAAAGATGTCGCTGAAATACGTGACCGATTTTCTGAAACACCGAATACATCCTACTTCAATGGAGATTTAGCGGTAAATATTTCAATAACCAGCACCAACACGGAAGATTTGATCGGTGCGGCCGAGAAGGTAAAAGAATATGTAAAAGATTTTAACCAAAAATATAATAATGTAAGATTAAGTATTGTAGATGATCGGTCTATAACACTAACGCAGCGGACGGAATTACTAGCGGAAAATGCTATTGTAGGAATGCTGCTGGTTCTCATTTTTTTGTCCCTATTCCTAAATACAAGATTGGCATTCTGGGTGGCTTTTGGGCTTCCAGTAGCTTTCTTGGGCATGTTTGTTTTTGCTGGGTACTTTGATGTTACAATTAACGTGTTATCGTTATTTGGGATGATTATTGTAATAGGTATTTTGGTAGACGATGGTATTGTTATAGCAGAAAATATTTACCAACATTACGAAAAAGGAAAAAGTCCCATACAGGCAGCTGTAGATGGCACTATGGAAGTTATTCCGCCCATAGTTTCAGCAATTATCACCACGATTCTGGCGTTTTCCATTTTCCTGTTTCTTGACGGCAGAATCGGTAATTTCTTTGGTGAGGTTTCTGTAATCGTTATTCTCACTTTGGTGGTCTCTTTGATCGAGGCCCTTATCATTTTACCTGCGCATTTGGCCCACTCTAAAGCGTTAAAAAAACAATCGGATACTCCAAAAAAAGGTATTGCTAGAATTTTTGCAAAACTGCGTGTAATCAATCAGACAGGAGACCGATTTATGGTCTGGATGCGTGATAAACTATATAGTCCTGCGTTAAGTTTTGCCATAAACTACAAGATACTGACCTTCGCTTTATTTCTAATGGCATTGATACTCACTTTTGGTTCGATAGGTGGCGGAATTATCAGAACCGCCTTTTTTCCTCGAATTGCAAGTGATCGAGTGGCCATTGAATTGTTGATGCCTAACGGAACCAATGAGAAAATCACGGATTCTATCATCAGCTTAATCGAAGAAAAAGCAGCTATCGTTAACCAAGAGCTAACAGAAAAATACTTAAAGGGTACCGATAAAATGCTCTTTGAGAATATGATTAAAAATGTAGGCCCTGGTGCATCAAGCGCAACGCTGACAATAAACTTATTGCCAGGGGAAGAAAGGCCGGATGCCATTAGGGCAGATTTGATTACGACTCGGTTAGAAGAATTGGTAGGGCCTGTAATCGGCGTTGAAAGTCTAATTTATGGTTCAGGGGGTAATTTTGGTGGTTCGCCCGTGTCAGTTTCCTTGTTGGGCAACAATATTCAAGAGTTAAAGGCGGCCAAGGCCGAGTTAAAATCTGCCTTACTCAATAACGCTTTGCTCAAAGATGTGGCAGATAATGATCCGGCAGGTATAAAAGAAATACAATTAGAACTTAAAGAAAATGCCTATGCATTGGGTTTAGATCTTAGAACGGTGATGAGCCAAGTGCGGTCGGGATTTTTTGGTGTGCAGGCACAACGCTTTCAACGCGGGCAAGATGAGATTCGGGTTTGGGTACGTTATGACAAAGAAAACAGATCTTCCATTACCGATTTGGATGAAATGCGTGTGGTTACCCCTTCGGGCTCTAGAGTACCCCTAAAAGAAATTGCAAATTATACAATTGCTCGAGGTGATGTTGCCATAAACCATTTGGCCGGGCAAAGAGAAATTCAAATCAATGCTGATTTAAAAGATGCCGAAACTACTAGTGCGCCTGATATTATGAGCTGGATCCAGAATGATATTATGCCAGAGATACAGTCAAAATACCCTACGGTTACGGCATCTTATGAAGGGCAAAACAGAGAACGATTGAAACTGATGAACTCTTTGAATTTTGTTGGGTTATCGGTACTATTTCTAATCTATATCACCATAGCTTTCACCTTTAGAAGTTTTAGTCAGCCTCTACTTTTGTTGCTTCTGGTACCTTTTAGCCTGACCGCTGTATCTTGGGGGCATTGGATTCATGGTTTTCCGATAAACATTCTTTCGATGTTGGGTATTATTGCGCTTATCGGTATTATGGTCAATGATGGGTTGGTACTTATTGGCAAGTTCAATGGCAACCTTAGAGAGGGCATGCGTTTTGATGAGGCTATTTTTGAGGCGGGCCGTTCACGATTTAGGGCTATTTTTCTGACTTCGATTACTACGATCGCTGGGTTGGCACCTTTATTACTTGAGAAAAGTAGGCAGGCCCAATTCTTAAAACCTATGGCTATTTCCATTGCTTATGGTATCGGTTTCGCTACTATTTTAACTTTGTTATTATTACCGTTGTTTCTTTCATTTAGCAACAGTGTCAAAGTCGGTATTAAATGGTTGGTTACAGGTGAAAAGATTAGCAAAGAAGAAGTGGAACGGGCTATAAAAGAGCAGAAAGAAGAGGAGCATATGTCATTGAAAGAAAACCCTCAATACAATTAGAAGAATCGTAATGCGAACAACATACTTTTTACTTCCGATATTTTTAATGGTTATGATACTTCCATTACAAGGGCAAGAGGAAAAACTGTCCAAAGAGGAGGCGGTAAAACTCACTTTAGAGAACAATTTCGGTATCGTCATCGCCAAAAACAATGTAAAGGTCGCCGAAAACAATAAAGGGGTATTGAATTCAGGTTTTTTACCCTCCCTAACGGCGAATAGTGGAGCTTCATATGACAATAATGATCAAGAGGCCACATTTCAAGATGGCTCGGTAAGGGCCATTGATGGAGCAGAAACAACCCGATACAATGCCTCCCTTAATCTTAACTATACCTTATTTGATGGTTTAGGTAGGTGGTACAATTACAAACGCCTTAAAGAAGAGTACAATTTAAGTGAGCTACAAGCCCGTGAAACTATCGAAACTACTATGTTGCAACTGTTTACCGTGTATTTTGAGGTAGCAAGAATTACGGAAAATATAGGGGTTCTCAAAGAAACTTATGAGAACACAGAAAATCGTTTAAAAAGAGCGGAGTACAGTTTTGAATACGGGCAGAATAACAAATTAGATGTTTTAAACGCCCAGGTCGATTTGGTAAACGATAGTATCAATTTGATGAACGAAAGACAGGCCTTAATGAATACTCAACGCGATTTGAACGTGTTGTTGAACAGAGATTTGGATGTTAACTTTAAGGTTGATACTACAATAACCTTTACAAATAAGATTGTTTTAGAGGAGTTTTTAAATGAGGGTGAGTCAAATAATATTCGAATGCTACAGGCGGAAAAGAACATCATGATCAATGATTATAATTTAAAGGCCGGAAAATCGGTCTTACTTCCTACCATTGGTCTTACGGGTTCTTATGGGTGGAACGAAGGTAATTTTCCTGCTACAAATTTCTTGGCCTCTAGTGCTTCAACAGGATTTTCTGCTGGGGTAAATTTATCATGGAATCTTTTTAATGGTGGAACTGGAATAACCCAAATCAAGAATGCAAAAATCCTATTAGATTCTCAAGAGACCTTGCAACAACAGATAAAACAAGAGATACGTAGAGATATTGCGAATGCTAAAGGCAATTACGACAATAGATTACAGATTTACCGTTTGCAAGAACAGAATGTATCTACCGCAACGAACAATTTTGAACGCTCGAACGAACGTTATAAACTAGGGCAAATAAGCTCAGTGGAGCTTCGCCAAGCACAGTTGAATCTATTAAATGCCAAGACCAGTAAAAACCTGGCAAAATATAACGCAAAACTTGCCGAACTACAGCTGTTACAGCTAACGGGACAATTGTTGAATATAGTTTTATAAGATGTTCGAGCACTTTTTTCAATGTCCGTATTGCTGGGAAGAAATATCGATGCTTTTAGATATTTCCATTTCCAGCCAAACCTATGTCGAAGACTGTGAGGTATGTTG
>CAYGUZ010000037.1:9432-10541 GCA_964353215.1 uncultured Flavobacteriaceae bacterium | reverse complement strand
AAATACAGGTTACGCGGTCGATGAGCTTTTACGCAGTGACGTTTTTGATGGTAATGATGCAAATTTCAATTTGTGCAAATTATTGAGCGGTAGTGAAGGTACGCTAGCTTTTACCACAGAAATTACTTTGCAGCTAGATGAGCTTCCGCCCAAATATGCTGCTATGGTGGCCACACATTATTCTTCTTTAGAAGATTGTTTGAGTGATGTGGCACCTGTAATGACCCATAGTTTGCATTTATGCGAAATGATGGATAAGGTGATTTTAGATTGTACCAAAAACAATAGGCAACAGCTAAAGAATCGCTTTTTTGTCGAAGGAGACCCTGCTGCAATTTTGATGTTGGAGGTAAAAGCGACTTCAACGGAGAAATTGGAACAAGAGATAGAAAACCTGCAAAAGACCATTCGAAAATCGGGCTTAAGTTATGCGAGCCCCGTTTTATATGCAGATGATATCCGTAAGGCTATTGAACTACGAAAAGCCGGTCTGGGTCTACTAGGTAATATGGTTGGCGATAAAAAAGCCGTTGCTTGTATTGAAGATACTGCGGTGGCACTTGAAGATTTAAAAGATTTTATTCTTGAATTTTCTGAAATTATGTCAGGTTACCAACAAAGCGCAGTTTACTATGCGCATGCTGGGGCCGGTGAGTTGCATTTAAGGCCTATTCTTAATCTTAAAAAATCAGACGATGTAGCCATGTTTAGGGCCATTACAACAGATGTGGCAAAGTTGACCAAGAAGTATAAGGGCAGCTTTAGCGGTGAGCATGGTGATGGCATTGTTCGCGCAGAGTTTATTCCCCTAATGATTGGGGAGTCCAACTATAAGCTTTTAAAACGTCTAAAATCAGTGTTTGACCCTGCAGGCATTCTTAATCCGGGTAAGATTGTTGATGCCTATCCAATGGATGAATCATTGCGATACGAAATTGATAGGGAGGAGCCTGAAATAAAAACCCTTATGGATTTCTCGGATAGTGAGGGGATTCTAAAAGCGGCCGAGAAATGTAATGGGAGTGGTGATTGCAGAAAATCGCAACATATGGCCGGGGCTATGTGTCCCAGTTATCACGCCACATCAAATGAAAAAGATACCACTAGAG
>CAYGUZ010000037.1:0-9422 GCA_964353215.1 uncultured Flavobacteriaceae bacterium | reverse complement strand
CCACTAGAGGTCGGGCCAATACCTTACGGGAGTTTTTAACAAATTCAGATAAACCCAATCAATTTGACCATAAAGAGCTTAAAGAGGTTTTTGATTTGTGTTTGAGTTGTAAGGCCTGTGCAAGCGAGTGTCCCAGTAATGTCGACATCGCAACACTGAAAGCAGAGTTTTTGTATCAATACCAAGAAACAAATGGGTATGCCTTTAGAAGTAGGCTGTTTGCCAATAGTACAAAATCCAATGCTTTGGGCAGTAAGTTTTCAGGTCTTACCAATGCGATTTATGATTCTAAAATTTTAGGAGGAATTTTAAAAAAGATTTCTGGTGTTGCATCCGAAAGGTCTCTGCCCAAAGTTTATAGTTTTAATTTTGATGATATAATTCAAAAATCTAATAATAAAATAGTTAGCTCAAAAAATAAAGTAATATTGTATTTAGATGAGTTTACCAAATACTTAGATGTTGAAATTGGTAAAGATGCGATTCATGTATTGCAAAAACTAGGTTATGAAGTGGAGTTATTTTATGCCGAGAGCGGTAGAACGTATCTTTCAAAAGGTTTTTTAAAAGAGGCCAAGAAACTGGCAACAAAAAATATGGAGTCTTTGAGGCCCCTGCTAGATAAAAACTTTCCGATAGTCGGTCTCGAACCGTCTGCAATCCTCTCTTTCAGGGATGAGTATAAGCGATTGTGTGACGATAAGGTTCTTGTTGATAGACTTTCTGAACAAAGCTTTTTGATTGAAGAGTTTTTAGCTAAAGAAATGGCAATGGGCAATATATCTGCCGATAGTTTTACCTCAGAGGCCCGAACGGTGAAAATTCATGGACATTGCCATCAAAAAGCCCTGTCGAACCAAAAAGTAACTTTTGATGTGCTGAATCTACCCAAAAACTATAAGGTCTCAATAATCGCTTCGGGCTGTTGCGGTATGGCCGGCTCTTTTGGTTATGAAAAAGAACATTACGAAATGAGCATGGCAGTAGGGGAGTTAAAATTGTTTCCCGCAGTACGAAAAAGTGATGTGAACACTATTATTTCGGCTAATGGTACAAGTTGCCGCCATCAAATCTTTGATGGTACGGGAAGAAAAGCACTACACCCCATCACTATCTTGCGTCAAGCCCTGCTTGCCTAATGATTTTTCTTTAATGCTATTAGGCTTTACTTTTCTTTCTTCGGTGATAGAGGCTATGAGTTCGTTCATATCCATTTCATTCAAATCCTCATCAACAAAAAAAGGCAGTAGTTTATCATAATTGTAGTGATAAACGCGCCATCTTTTGAACGAATACTCCAATGCGGTAAGATTTTCGACCCAATCACCAGAATTTAAATACATGGTTTTGCCATATTTGTTCTTGTATAGCTCTTTTTTGGGTTCGTGAATATGTCCGCAAATCACATACTCATAATTTTTTTCAATGGCCAGGTCAGCAGCGGTTTTTTCAAAATCATTAATGTGCTTTATGGCACCTTTTACACTATTCTTTATTTTTTTTGATAGCGAGTACTTCTCTCTGCCCATCTTTGCCAAACACCAATTGACAAACCTATTGATTAAGATGAGTAGATTGTATCCATAACTGCCGAGTTTTGCCAGCCATTTGGCATTTTGAATGGATACATCAAATATATCCCCATGAAATATCCACGCTTTTTTTCCATCAAGATTTAAAACCAATTTATTGGCGATACTGAAGTTTCCTATAGACGTGGCCGCAAACTTTCGCAGCATTTCATCGTGGTTGCCTGTTATGTAATGGACTTCCGTTCCTCGGGTTGCCATTTCAATAATTTTCTTTAACACTTTCAGGTGAGATGGAGGAAAATACCTTTTGTTAAATTGCCAGATATCAACAATATCACCATTAAGAATCAGCTTCTTTGGTTGTATGCTATTGAGGTATGCAAGCAATTCTTCAGCATGGCAACCATGTGTCCCCAAGTGAACATCAGAAATAACAGCTACTTCTATCTTCCTTTTTTTCAACACCATAATTTTAGGGCAAAATAACAGCGAAGAAATAAATTGGCAATCAATTTAAAGTCAAGTGTTTATAATCTAATTGTTAACTAAACATTACAGTATGGCTCAAATGTTTATAAATCTTTAACTGCGCGATATACTTTGTTAAGAGACAAGGAAAAATTACCTTTGATATCTTCAAAACCACTGACATGGCAGGCAATTCGTTTGGAACTCTTTTTAGACTAACTACTTTTGGAGAATCACATGGTCGTGCTTTAGGTGGGGTCATTGATGGTTGCCCGGCAGGGATAACTTTAGATTTGAATGCAATTCAAAATGAACTCAACCGAAGAAAACCAGGGCAATCTGCCATTGTAACCCAACGTAAGGAGCCAGATACCGTTGAAATATATTCTGGGCTCTTCGAAGGAAAGACTACGGGCACACCTATTGGTTTTGCCATTCACAATACAAATCAGAAATCTAAAGACTATTCACATATAAAAGATTCATATCGACCTTCTCATGCCGATTACGTCTATGATAAGAAGTATGGATTTAGAGATTACAGAGGTGGGGGTAGAAGTTCGGCCCGTGAAACTGCGAGTAGGGTGGTTGCGGGTGCAATCGCTAAACAGTTTTTACCCAATATTGAGATAAATGCTTTTGTTTCGCAAGTAGGTAAACTAAAACTTCAAAAACCGTATCAAGAGCTTGATTTTAAAGAAATCGAGAAGAATCCGGTTCGTTGTGCCGACCCGCAAATGGCTCTTGAAATGGAAGCATATATCAAAACAATCAAAAAAGAAGGGGATACCATCGGCGGGGTGATTACCTGTGTGGCAAAAAATGTACCGATTGGTTTAGGGGAGCCGGTTTTTGATAAGCTTCATGCCGAACTCGGAAAGGCGATGCTTAGTATAAATGCGGTAAAAGGTTTTGAGTACGGTAGCGGATTTGAAGGGGTTTTGATGAAGGGTAGCGCGCACAACGACCAGTTTAATAAAGATGGAACCACTATAACCAACCTGAGTGGAGGTGTACAAGGCGGCATTAGTAATGGTATGGATATCTACTTCAATGTTGCATTTAAGCCTGTGGCCACCGTTTTGCAAGGCTATGAAACCATCAATAAAGAAGGGGAGAAAGTAAAGACCCAAGGTAAGGGTCGTCATGACCCCTGCGTAGTGCCGAGAGCAGTACCTATCGTAGAGGCAATGACCGCTTTGGTATTGGCGGACTACTTCTTGCTGGCTAGAGTCAACAAAGTATAAAGCATTTGGTTGATTTCCTTTCAAAATAGTATCTTACCGGCATAAACTTCAACTATGCGTAAATTAGAATTGCACTGGAAAATCCTAATTGGGATGGTTCTAGGTATCGTTTTCGGATTTGTAATGACCCAAGTGCCTTGGGGGGCTTCCTTTGTTTCGAATTGGGTTCAGCCTTTGGGAACAATTTTTGTCAAGCTGTTGAAGCTTATAGCGATACCCTTGATTATTGCTTCTTTGGTCAAGGGAATTTCGGATTTAAAAGACATTTCAAAATTTAGAAATATCGGTCTACGTACCATTGGCATTTATATTGTCACGACCATTGTGGCGATAACCATAGGTTTGGTTTTGGTAAATATAGTTCAACCAGGTGATGGAATTTCTGAAGAAACCGTTGCAAAACTTACCGAAACCTATGCGAATTCTGAAGGCGTCACCAAAAAGATGGATGAGGCCATGAGACAAAAAGGCAGTGGGCCATTACAGTTTTTAGTGGATATGGTTCCCGATAATGCTTTAAAGGCCATGAGTGATAATAGTTTGATGCTGCAAGTTATATTTTTCACCATTTTCTTAGGTATTTCTATGCTGCTTATAGGTGAAAAACGAGCAAAGCCCTTGAAGGATTTCTTTGATTCTCTTAATGATGTGGTGCTTAAGATGGTAGATTTAATTATGCTTTCGGCACCATATGCGGTATTTGCCCTTTTGGCCGGTGTTGTGGTTTCGTCAAGTGACCCTGATCTATTATTGGCACTTTTAAAATATGCGGCAACTGTTGTTGCTGGGTTGTTGATCATGATTGTATTTTACCTGATCGTAGTTTCTGGTTTCACAAAAAAGAATCCATTTTGGTTTTTAAAGCAAATGAGTCCTGCTCAATTATTGGCATTTTCTACAAGTTCAAGTGCTGCAACCTTACCCGTTACTATGGAGCGGGTCGAGGAACATATCGGGGTGGATAAAGAAGTTTCTAGTTTTGTGCTTCCGGTCGGGGCAACCATTAATATGGATGGCACCAGTTTGTATCAGGGCGTAGCAGCAGTGTTTATTGCCGAGGCCCTCGGTTTTGATATAACGCTTGGTGATCAGCTTACCATTGTATTAACGGCACTTTTGGCATCTATAGGGAGTGCTGCCGTGCCAGGGGCGGGAATGGTGATGCTAGTCATCGTGTTAGAAGCTATAGGTTTTCCAGCGGATAAGCTGGCCATAGGCTTGGCCTTAATTTTTGCGGTCGACAGGCCTTTAGATATGTGCAGGACTGTTGTGAATGTAACGGGAGACGCAACGGTATCAATGATAGTGGCCAAGTCTGTCGGCAAACTCGGTAAGCCCAAAGTAAAGAACTGGGACGATCATTTAGACGAGGTAAAATAACATATAGCATTCTTGATGATTTTGCAATTCAAAAAATAGCTATTACCTTATCGACTTCAACCAAGAACCTGAAAAATGAATATTTGTTTTTTAATGTATCCATGGGAAGAAATAGACCCTGAAAACGATACGAGCTTAGCCTTGATTCATGAGTGCGTGAAACGGGGGCATGGCGTTGCCTTGTGCAGCCCTGCAAACCTTACGATTCGCAATAGCGTTACCAATGCTTTTTGCACCGTAATAAATAGAATGGATAAGGTTTCAAGTAGTTTAAAAACCTTCTACAAGCAGGCTACACTTAGGGAAGAAATGCTTCCTTTGGCAGGATTCGATGTTTTATTCATGAGGGCAAATCCACCTTTGGACCCCATAATGCTCAATTTCTTGGACTCGGTAAAAGATGATGTTTTTATCATGAATTCGTTGCAGGGTTTAAGGGAGGCCAATAATAAATTGTACACGGCAGCATTTGGCGATAGCCATAGCAATATTATTCCGGCTACGCATGTCTCTAAAAACAAGCGTCATCTTATCCGTCAGATTAAGGAATCTAAGGCCGATAAAATGATTTTAAAGCCTTTGAACGGTTTTGGGGGCTCTGGCGTTATTCTTATAGAAAAGTCAGCTATGAGCAGTATTCAATCACTGCTCGATTTTTATATAACTAATTCAGATGGAACATCTAACTATGTAATACTTCAAGAATACATTGAAGGTGCTGACCAAGGCGATGTTCGTATTCTATTATTGAACGGGTTGCCTATTGGAGCGATGAAACGCATTCCGGGAACAGATGACCATCGGTCAAATTTATCTGCAGGAGGCTCCATAGCAAAGCACGCCATGACTAAGGAAGAAAAGGCACTTTGTAAGCAAATCGGGCCTAAATTGGTCAAAGACGGACTTTATTTTGTTGGTATCGATGTTATTGGGGGCAAGTTGGTCGAGGTTAACGTAATGTCGCCAGGCGGAATTACGTACATGAACAAGGTGTATAAGACCAAAATTCAATCTAAGGTTATCGATTTTATAGAAAGTAAGGTCATTGACACCTTAGAGGCCTTTGACCGCAGGTCTCGTTTAAGAAATGAGGTTGCCAATGCGTAAGCTTTCTGTTGACTCCATAATTAAAAGTATTCAATACGAAGAGATTTTTGAAGCGGTAGCTAAAGATTACTCCTTTACATTAAAAATTGAATCCTATGTTCCTTATGTCTGCGGTGCTGTGCATGACGGACATCAGTTCAGAAAGTCTTTATGGAGTAATTGCCGGCATACCGAATACGAACGTTGGTATGAAGAAGACCCGTGTACAAAACAAATGGTTCGGTCACACCCAATCGTTATTGCGGGTTGTGATAGTCGGTTTGAATATGATTTGAACAGGGCACCAGAAACAGCGGTATATACCGATGCTTGGGGAAAGAAATTATGGAAATCTCCTTTAGAGGATGATGAAAAGCAACATAGCCTTAAAAAACATGTGAATTTTTACCGGGTAGTGAATACGCTATTGACCAAGCTAGAAGAAAAATACCAAAAAGTACTGGTTTTTGATATGCATAGTTATAATTGGAAACGTTGGGACAGGGAGGTGCCTACTTGGAATTTAGGCACGGCCAATATCGATAATGAAAGATTTGGGGCTATCGCCCGGGATTGGAGTAATGCCTTAGGCGGAATGCAGCTTCCGAACGAAATTGTTTCTTCTTCACGAATAAACGATACCTTTCAGGGTAACGGTTACTTTTTAAAGTACATTACAGAAAATTTCAGCAATACCTTGGTATTGGCGACAGAGATTGCCAAAGTCTATTGTGATGAGCTTTCAGGTATTATTTACCCTGAAGTGGTCAAATCGGTTGAAGAACAGCTAAAAGAAATGATACCTTTGCAGTCTGAAGCGTTTCAAAATACACCATGATTCAGTCTGTAGATACATTGACCCAAATTAAAGAAGAATACCCTCATTTATTTGAGATAGATGCCAATTTAGACCGTTTGGTCAAACGTATCGAACTGTTGAGCTATGTAAATCCTTTAAATATAGAGAAGGAGAAGCAGCGCTTTTTTACTTCAAAATACACCTGCGAACCTGCATTTAAGTATCCAAAATTAAAATTCAACCCTTACAAACTGCACCGTCTATTTTTTTCGCAACGCTTGGAAAGAATCAAAGATGATAGGGTTAGGGATTTTTATCAAGAGGTGATTTATTACTATGCCAATATGATTCAATGTATTGAAACGATAGGATATGGTAAAAAATTCTATTACAATTCATTACGTGTTTTTGGAACTCCAACAGAGAAAGATGTTCAGAATGCTAGATTTATTCTGCATTATGTAGACGAACCGGCTAGCGGTGATATGGAAAAAGTATTTTCACCGCAAGAAGCCAAAAGCTATTTTGAAGATTTTTCGAAGCAATATGACTTTCCCTTGAACATCAGATTTTCAACGAACATTGCTGCCGATGCAATGGTGAGTAATAGTTCGCAGACGCTTTTTATCAAAAAGAATACTAGATTTAGTAAGAATCAGCTTTTAACCTTGGCGAACCATGAAATTGGTGTGCATTTGGTAACAACGTTCAATGGTTTAGAACAACCACTAAAGGTTTTTTCCAACGGATTGCCCAAGAATGTCGAAACCCAAGAAGGCTTGGCGGTTTTTAGTGAATATATGGGTGGGGCATTAACGCTTAAACGCCTTAAGGAACTTGCTTACCGAGTGATTGCTTCCGATAGTTTGATAAAGGGCTATAGTTTTGCCGATACTTTCGATTTAATACATGGCCAATACAAACTAAACCGTAACGAAGCATACAGCATTACTTTAAGGGCGCATAGGGGTGGCGGATTTACGAAGGACAGACTTTATTTAAGCGGACTTCGAAAGATTTATAAAAAATACCAAAAGAAAGAAAGCCTTGATGCACTGCTCTCAGGTAAAGTTACCTTAGATAGTCAAGACCATATGAATTATTTAAGTGGACTCGGTTTAATGAGGCCAATAACACATAAAAGCCATTCATTTGCACAAAATTTAAACGCAAATAGCACTTTGGATTTTATTTTAGAAAACCTAAAATAGAATTACCATGATAAGGCAAATATCTTTTCTTTCTGCTATTCTACTGATTTTCTTTGTACCTATTGCACTCAGTGCTCAGCACGAACCTATGGGCAAAGCACCTGCAAAATGGTTTTCTTATATAAGCCCCGGAGAGCTAACCAATATCATTGAATATGAAGACAAGTTGGTTCTTGAAAGTATAAGCAGGCTCAGCGATGATAAAAGGCCAAACTTTGATACGGTTTACATTGTTAAACGAATTGATGAAAAATTCTTGATCATAGAAAAAAAGTCAAGAAAAGGATTCGGATTAATGGAGCGAACTGCCAATCTGGCCAATGGATACATCGAAATAAATGCACCACTTGAAGCTGAGAGTATTAGCGCTTTAGAAGAAAAATTAAAAGCCGGGGTTCCGAGTTGGAAAAGCTTGGAATCAAGAAGGTTTTATACAGAAGAACGATTTAATGCACTTAAAAAAGCACCGGGGCTTAATGAGATAACCCGTGAAGACCTAATTACATCGCTGGCCTGGCGAGAATCCTTGGGTGCTTTACTCAAAGCTTATGTCGATGATAACCCGAATAGGGGTCAATACAAGATATACCGTTATATGAAAGCCTATAGAAATAAGAAACTTATTGAATTGGGTTATAATCCTTATAAAATAGTTGCCTATAATTTTGAAGAAATGTTCAGCGGTGATGAGGAAATCATTAAACTATTGACCGAAGAAGT
The DNA here is from genome assembly GCA_964353215.1 of uncultured Flavobacteriaceae bacterium. GTDB lineage: Bacteria > Bacteroidota > Bacteroidia > Flavobacteriales > Flavobacteriaceae > Croceitalea. The sequence continues at coordinate 979 of CAYGUZ010000037.1, read as the reverse complement.
TACTTTTGAGTAAATTTTAAAAGCGAAGAAGAAGTTAGCCCGTCTTCGCTTTTTATGGTTACAAGGATATGTACTTTCCCCTTGGGTATTTGACCTGAAAAGAGAAGCTTTCTTTTTTATTTTCTTTGGGTGCCAAATCTACATTCCAACTTAAAAGACCACTTTTTTTATCGTAAGCAGCACTGTTGGCCTCAACATCATCAACCTTTATGTCTTTATGCTGTGATTTCGGTATTCTATCCATCAGTTTTAGGCTAATGGCAGTGTTTTTATTGTTTTTCACCTCAAGGTCATAGGTGCGGTCAAGAATACGATTACTTCCGGTGAACGATTTGCTTTTAAAGTTGCGCTGTTGTTTTCTCGTCACGGTAATATTTACATCAATGCCTAAAGATAGTACCATTTCCTTTTTAACGGTATAGGGGTCTAAAGCTGTTTTACCGGCGTAAGTGCCTTCAAAATAGATATTGGCTTCCCCGGGCAACAGTTGGTATTTCTCCCAGTCTTTAAAACTAGCGGTCAAGAAAACATTTTCATTGATAATCGGTGCCGCAAAGTATTCATATGTGGCCGGCATTTTAAAGGTATTGATTTCAATGGCGGTAATATCTCCATCAGATGCAATGGAATAAGGTTTTTTGATGATGAATTTGGCATTGGTCAAATCATCTTGAAGCCTGCTCTTTTTTGTAGTGATAACAATTACTCCATTTGAAGCTCTACTCCCATAAATTGCTGTAGCATTGGCATCTTTAAGTGTCTCAATATGTTGAATTTCATTCTGGTCTATATCACTTTCAGAAAAACCCTCTATGGGTACACCATCGATAATTACCAAAGGTTCTGGTGTGCTTTGTATTGAGGAATTTCCGCGAACTCTAACCCCAGAAGTTCTTCCTGAAATGCTGCTAGTGCCATAACCTGTTACCACAACTTCCTCCAATGCTTCTGCATCTTCTTCCATACGTATGTTCATTAT
>CAYGUZ010000036.1:0-10686 GCA_964353215.1 uncultured Flavobacteriaceae bacterium | reverse complement strand
GTTTATTAGGATGTATAATTTGATATGCATACTGACACATTACTGCGGCCTCATGAAAGCCAGATAAGATCAGCTTTAATTTACCTTCATAGGTATTGACATCTCCAATGGCAAATACCCCAGGAATATTAGTTTGATAATCTTTGGCATTGTTGACCTTTATAGCGTTCTTTTCTATTGCTAACCCCCAATCACCGATAGGGCCCAGTTTTGGAGAAAGACCGAAGAGCGGAATAAAATTATCCACCTCTAAATACGTTTCTCCCTTATCGGCATGATTATGTTCGATCACTACAGCTTCTAATTTCTCATCTCCATAAAGCTTCTTAACCTGCGCTTCGGTAAACAATTTTATTTTACCAAGTTTTGCCAACTCTGATGCTTTTTCAACAGAATCCAATGCCCCGCGAAATTCGTTTCTACGGTGCACCAATGAAACTTCTGAAGCCACCTCAGCTAAAAATATAGCCCAATCCAATGCAGAATCACCTCCTCCAGCAATGACCACCTTTTTATCTCGATACATCTCAGGATCCTTTATGATATAAGCTACCCCTTTGTCTTCAAAATCAGCTATATTCTCAATTGGTGGTTTGCGCGGCTCAAAAGAACCTAATCCGCCTGCAATTACAACTACCGGCGCATGATGCTGTGTTCCTTTATTGGTAGTAACTATATACGAACCATCCTCTTGTTTATACAAAGTTTCCGCTCTTTCCCCTAAGGTAAAACTAGGCTCAAAAGGCTTTATTTGCTCCATTAGATTATCCACCAAATCACCAGCAAGAATTTCTGGGTAAGCAGGAATATCATAAATGGGCTTTTTAGGGTAGATTTCTGAACATTGCCCCCCTGGTTGTGCCAAGGCATCTATTAAGTGGCATTTTAATTTTAATAAGCCTGCTTCAAAAACGGTGAACAATCCTGTTGGACCAGCACCTATAATGAGTATATCTGTTTTAATCATTTTCACTTCTTTTTATGCGCTTTTTACTAATTCTTCAGTGATTTCATTCATTTTGCCCACTTTTTCTTCAAAATCTCCTTTAATCGTTTTTCTATAATCATTCAAGTTTTGAACCATTTTATGGATGTCATCAGGGATAACTTCTTCAAAAAATTGACGTAATCGTTTTGCAGTTGTTGGAGATTTACCGTTAGTTGAAATAGCCACTTTTACATTTCCTTTGGTGACAATTCCACCCATATAAAAATCACATAGCGGAGGGTTATCGGCTACATTCACCAATTTGTTTTGTTTTCGACAATCATTGTAAATCTTTTCATTGATATGAGGACTATCTGTAGTAGCTACGACAATGTGCTTTTCTTTTAAATACTTTCTATGATACTTTTTCAATATTACTCTGACTCCGAACTTTTTGGCCAAGTCAAGGGTGTTCTTTCTTATCATTGGGGCAACAATGGTAACCTTTGCGTCTGGACTGGATTTGGTTAAAAAGTGTAATTTTTCTTCAGCTACATAGCCCCCACCAACAATCAAAACCTCGAGTTGAGCTGTCTTTAAAAAAATAGGATATAGATTATTTCTTTCCATTATACCAAAATAGCTTCTTGTTCGTGCTTCTTTTTTAGGTTCAGTAGTTCTGTTCTGTGATGTACAACTTCGCCAATTATTATAATTGCAGGATTGGACAACTGTTGCTCCCTTGCCTTGCATTCAATCGAAGCAACAGTGCCAATTCCTATTTTTTCTCTTTCTGTTGTACCTTCTTGAATTATGGCCACTGGAGTTTCTGATTTTCCTTCCCCTTTGAATAAGGCTATAATTTCAGTAAGTTTCGACATTCCCATTAGAATGACAATCGTCGCACTTGACTTGGCGGCTAGTGCAATGTCTTTCGATAGTTTATGCTCTTTGGTAGTGCCTGTTATTACCCAAAAACTCTCAGAAGAACCTCTTTTAGTGACTGGGATATGTTGATTTGCCGGAACTGAAAGTGACGAAGATATACCTGGTACCACAGCGACATCGACACCATATGCCGCGGCATATTGCATCTCTTCGGCTCCTCGTCCGAAAACGAACGAATCGCCTCCTTTTAATCGAACTACATGTTTTCCTAATTGACTTCTTTGCACAATTAGCTCATTTATTTGCTCTTGTTGATAGGAATAACATCCCTTACGTTTACCAACAAATATCTTTTCTGCGTTTGGGGCATAATCCAACAACTCAGTATTGATCAATGCATCGTACAAAACAACATCTGCACTTTGCAATGCCTTTATTGCTTTTAAAGTAATTAGTTCTGCATCTCCAGGGCCAGCTCCAACGACAGTTAATTTCCCGGCCTCCTCTAGCTCCCCCAAAGGAAGAGAACTCTTACTCGGATGGACTCTTAAATTTGTCATACTATACTTCTTGAAGTTCTAATTTTCTAAATTCCTGTACTTGATTCAAATAGGCCTTAGCATCAGCTAAATAGCTTTTTGCAAATGCCTCCGTAGGCTCGTTTTTATTTAATTGAAGTACTAATGTTTCAAAACCGCCATTGATAGCGAACCTACCCGATTGAACAAATTTTTCATCAAAATCTTTAATGATACTTGCATGCGTATTTACTTTGGTCTTCTCGGCAGTAAGTAAAGCCTTTGCAGAGTTGACCATAGATGAGTAAGAGTGATAAATACTAGCCGCCCATCTACCTTCATCTAGTGTTTCGGATGCTTTTTGTATTTTCTCTTCACTTTCAAAGAGTAGGGTTGCTATTAAATCGATGACCACACCAGCACATTCGCCGATACCAATAGCTTTTTCATATTTTTCCGTATTGCCCCAATCGATGAAATCTTCTTGAGTGAGGTTTTCAATATGCGTCAACGGTTTTAGGAAATCGTAGAAATAATGTTCTCCTTTTGACCGATAATAATCAGCATAAGACAAGCCATTTCCATTAGTTTCAAAATCATCTAAAATCAACCTTAGGGCTTCGGGACCTCTCTTGCTAGGTATCTTAACTACCTTATCGGCAAAGAGCCCTTCACCATTGCCAATGTTACCACCACCTAATAAAACTTGTAATGCCGGTGCCACTAATTTATCTTTTGTGCGTATCGACATTCCTTGAAAACCAATATTGGCCATATTATGCTGCCCACAGGCATTCATACAACCACTTATTTTGATGACAACATCTGAATTACTGATATACTGTGGATACTCTTGTTTTATGATTCTTTCCAATTCTACGGCGATGCCAGTACTACTTGCAATACCCAAATTACAGGTATCCGTTCCTGGGCAGGCGGTGATATCCAATGCTTTATTGTAACCTGCTTCCACAAAACCCAATTTCTCTAATTCCACATAGAAAAAAGGAACTAATTCTTTCTTCACAAAAGGGATCAATATATTTTGCCGAAGCGATAATCGAAATTCACCAGCAGCATACTGTGATACTAAATCAGCCAATAACCTTGCTTTATTCGTATAAAAATCTCCCAATAGAACTTTAATCCCTATACCTACATAACCATCTTGTTTTTGAGGAACTAAATTGGTCAGCTTCCATTGCCCAAAGGCTGATTCATCTTCGATATGTACATGAGGAACAGGCATGTCAGCCACTGTAACCTTTGCATAAGCCAATGCATCAATTGGTACTGTAGTGTTTGAAAGGGCTTTCTGTTCCTTGGCCAATAATTCTTTAAATCCTTCTAATCCTATGTCTTTTAGTAGAAATTTCATTCTGGCTTTGGCCCTGCTCTTTCTTTCACCATATCTATCAAAAACACGAATGACCCCATCCATTAAGGGAATAATTTTATCGGATGGCAAAAAATCAAAAAGCACATCTGCATGACGAGGTTGCGAACCAAGACCACCACCTAACATTACTTTAAAACCTTTTTCTCCACTTTGAATTTTGGCAATAAAGCCCAAATCGTGCATATACGATAATCCTGTATCCGCATCACTTGCTGAAAAAGAAACTTTGAACTTTCTACCCATCTCTTGACTGATTGGATTTCTTAGAAAGTAGCGAAATAAGGCATCTGCGTATGGAGAAACATCAAATGGTTCGTTTACATCTATACCAGCGGTTTCACTAGCCGTCACATTACGTACCGTATTACCGCAAGCCTCACGAAGGGTAACTTCATCACGCTCTAACTCCGCCCATAGTTCTGGTGTACGATTTAAATCCACATAATGAATCTGAATATCCTGTCGTGTGGTAATATGTAAACGACCCGTAGAATATTCATCGGAGACATCACAAATACGTTTTAGTTGTTTTGAGGTAACTTTGCCATAGGGCAGTTTAATTCTGATCATCTGAACTCCTTGTTGGCGCTGACCATAGACCCCTCGGGCTAAACGTAGGCTTCGAAATTTCTCTTCGTCTAATTTACCTTCTTGAAATTCATGTATTTTGCGTTCCAATTCTAGAATGTCTTTTTCAACAATAGGATTTTCTATTTCCGTTCTAAAGCTTTTCATTATTCTATTTTATCTATCTATTTTATAGATTATTATAAATCAGTATATATAAATCATTTACCATGGCACGGAACTAATTAATGAAGCCCACCCCTGCGGTCGCATTTGTTTGCTCATCTATCAAAATAAAGGAGCCGTTCGATTTGTTCTCAGTAAAAGAATCGCAGAAGATAGGTTTACTTAATTTTATTTCGACCTCACCAATTTCATTTAAACTCAGCTTTCCATCAGAAAGTTTACTTCTAGAGTAATCTGTTGCTATTGTATTCTTAACAGCAGAAATTTTAGACAAGACACGATTTGTACTATGCTGCACGAAATATTTACTTCCTGGCAGTAATTGCTTATTATCCATCCAACAAACGGTAGCACATAATTCTTTCTTTATTTTAGGTAATTCGTCATCTTTTACCAACATATCGCCCCGGGTGATGTTTACCTCATCTTCTAAACAAATTGTTACCGAACTTCCTGCCGTGGCTTCATCAAAAGTTTTATTGTAAAAATAGATTTCCTTAATTCTTGATTTCGTTAAAGAGGGCAGTACCGTAACCGCATCACCTACTTTTAAATTTCCCCCATATAGTTTACCGACAAAACCCCTAAAATCATGATACTCTTCTGTTTTTGGCCTAATCACTGTTTGTACAGGAAAACGAACCAAACCCTTATTACCATTAGCTGAAGCATCGATTTTTTCAAGGTGTTCCAATATTGTGTCGCCTTGATACCATGGCATCTCATTACTTCTATCGGCAACATTATCTCCTTTTAACGCACTAACAGGAACATAACTTACTTGCTGCTCTTTATACGTACTATTATCGTTTAGTTTTTCAAAGTTTGCCTTGATATCTTCAAAGATAGCTTCATCATAATCTACTAAATCCATCTTATTTACAACAACAATTACTTCTTTGACACGAAGGAGATTATTTATAAAAAAATGACGATAGGTCTGCTCGATCACTCCTTTTCGCGCATCAATTAAAATTAAAGCCACCTGTGAAGTAGATGCACCGGTGACCATATTTCGCGTGTATTCTATATGACCGGGAGTATCTGCAATAATGTAACTTTTTCGAGGGGTCGAAAAATAAATATGTGCAACATCAATAGTAATTCCTTGTTCTCGTTCGGCGACCAAACCGTCGGTCGCTAAAGAAAAATCAAGATAATCATATCCCTTTTTTACACTACTATTTCTGATAGCTTCAAGTTTATCATCTGTTAACGATTTGGTATCGTACAATAAGCGCCCTATTAAAGTACTCTTTCCATCATCCACGCTTCCTGCGGTTGCAATCTTTAAAACTTCCATACACTAAAAATATCCTTGTTGTTTTCTTTTTTCCATAGCCGCCTCAGAGCGTTTATCATCGATACGCGCGCCCCGTTCGGAGATTTTTGAATCACGAATTTCAGCCACTACCTTTTTGATGGTATCGGCATGTGACTCAACTGCTGCCGTGCATGACATATCGCCAACGGTTCTAAAACGAACCATTCGCTCTTCCACCATCTCATCTTCGGCCCTAAAAACCACCTCATCCTCGGCAGACCATAGCAAACCATCACGTTCAAAAATTTTACGTTTATGCGCAAAATAGATTGATGGAATTTCAATGGCTTCTTTTTCGATATAACTCCAAACATCAAGCTCTGTCCAATTGCTTATTGGAAATACGCGAACATTCTGTCCTAATTCAATTTTACCATTTAGCAAATCGAATAACTCTGGTCTTTGGTTTTTCTCGTCCCATTGCCCAAAATCATCACGTACCGAAAAAACACGTTCTTTGGCGCGTGCTTTCTCTTCATCCCTTCGGGCGCCTCCAATACAAGCATCAAACTTGAATTCTTCTATAGCATCTAACAGCGTAGTGGTTTGAAGCATGTTACGACTTGCGTATTTACCAGTTTCTTCGATAACCTTGCCGGCATCTATAGCATCCTGTACGTTACGAACGATAAGCTCCGCGCCGAGTTCTTCAACTAGTTTATCGCGAAAAGCAATAGTTTCAGGAAAATTATGCCCCGTATCTATATGCATTAATGGGAAAGGAATTTTGGCAGGCCAAAAGGCTTTTTGAGCCAATCGCACCAAGGTAATGGAGTCTTTACCTCCTGAAAATAGTAGTACTGGTCTTTCGAACTGCGCCACAACTTCCCTAAAAATATAAATGGCCTCGCTTTCCAAGGCATTTACCTCTAAAGTATTGAGGCCCTTTTTTACTATTGGTTTCTCTATTTCTTGTATCGTATTGTTCAATGCGCTCTGTTTTTTATAAAACCTTTTCTTACATTTAATTCTAAAAGGTTTTACTCCGTTTTCTGATTAGGCTATATATGCAGACCACATTCGCGGTTTTCTAAAACCTTGGTCGGGTCAAAATATTTATGTTCGTTCGGTAAATTATATTCTTCTAAATAGGCATCCAATTGTGTGTCGCTCCAATAGTAAAATGGACTCACTTTAAGAACCCCATCAGCTCCTAAACTCAAGATATCCAAAGAATCCCTATGTGCAGTCTGGCCCTTTCTCAAGTTAGTGAACCAAACATCTGGCTTGTGTTCTTCCATCGCCCTTCTAAAAGGCTCAAGTTTTACTTGCTCTGTAAATTCTTTATGTAATGGACTTTCTACATCAGGAATCCCCATCACAGCATCACGATACGATGCTGTTTGTTTTGGAACATAAAGTTTTATGTTCAGTACTAATCTTGAAATAATATCTTCTGCATGCTTGTAAGTTTGTGGAGTATTATAACCCGTATCGCACCAAATTATAGGGATAACTGAGCTAACATTTGTAACAGCATACAAAATAGCAACCTCATAAGGTCTAAAATTAGTGGTAACGACAGGTTTATTTCCTTGCCGTAAAGCCCAAGCGATTATCTCTTGAGGAGGTGTTTCCTTTAGTTGTGCGTTCCATAATGACAATTGTTCTTCAGACATAGTCTATTATTTACCCCAGTTAATATTATTCCAAATTCTTTCGTGAAAAAAGTATAATACCATTTTTGTTATGAGCTCAATAAAGCCTATTGAAAAAGCCAAACTAAGCGTACCGGTTACTATCCAAGATATCATAATAGTATCCAAGGTTCCTATTGCTCGCCAACTAATTGACTTTACAATACTCCTCTTTGGGCTCTCAGAATTTTTATCTTTAGCATAGGTAGTATTCTCCTCTTTTGAACTTAAAATCAATTGTTCCGTTATCATAATATATTAACCTATAGATTTAATAGGAATTACAAACATAAAACAAATTTCTATTTTCAAAAGAGAAAATCAAATTAAATTTATGTAAACCCTATAGTTTTTATAGATTAATATTTCCCATGCGTTTAGAAGAGCATGCAAGAGAGGTGTAAATAGTTGTTATAGAATCAAATCTGCCAAAGTTGTATTTCGGTATACCTCCAAATTGGCGTCGCGTACCTTGAGCATTAACTTATTTACCGAACAAACACCTTCATTAGGGCAATCATCACATTTTTCATAGAAGTTGAGACTTACACAAGGTACCATAGCTATAGGGCCTTCTAACACCCGCATTACAGAAGTCATTTGAATTTCTTTTGGGTCTTTAATTAAATAATACCCACCGCCTTTTCCTTTTTTTGAGCCCAAAAAACCATTTCTCCGCAGGGTTAATAAAATACTTTCTAAAAATTTTTGGGAAATATTTTCTTGCTTGGCCACTTCAGCAATCTGTATGGGTTCCCTATCTGGTTGTGACGCCAAGAAGGTCAATGCCTTAAGTCCGTATTTCGTCTTTTTGGAGAGCATAAGACGAAGATAGTGAAATTTGACAAAGCCTTGCCACGGTAGTGCCTAGCACAGCCCCTCTTATTTTGAGCTTAGAGCGAGCAACTCAAAAAATACTATTTTTAAACCTGAACAAACTAATTTCTCATTTAATGAAAATTTTAAATCGTAATTTTTCAAAAAGTATATTTTTAATAATAATGTTAATCTTTACCGTTTTATCTTGTACCAACACATCAAAAGTAGGTGGGTTAGCACTATACACTGTTAGGGATGCTATGGCAGAAGATGCTCAGAAGACATTAAAAACGGTATCTAAAACAGGTTATGCCTACGTGGAAGCAGCGGGTTATAAAGACGGAAAATATTACGGCATGACTCCTGCGAATTTTAAAGCTTTTCTTAATGAACAAAACCTAATACCCGTTAGCACCCACCAAAGCAGTGTGACTTTAGACAATGCCGATATTGAAATGGCGCATGCAAAAGCCGCTGGTTTTGAATATTTTGTGGTGCCGATTCCGCCAATGGGCTTGTTTAATTATAACAATACCACTAATACGATGAGTATGACCGGTGGTGCGGAAAACTTGGCTAATATTCTTGATGAACTGGGCAAAAAAGCGGCTAAAGCTGGACTCAAACTATTATACCACAATCACGACTTTGAATTCGTTAGAGATGCCGATGGCATTGTTCCTATTGATTACTTATTAGAAAACTGTGACCCAAAATATGTGAATTTTCAAATGGACCTCTATTGGGTAACCAAAGCCGAGGTCGACCCCCTAGCCTACTTCGAAAAGTATCCTGGGCGCTTTAAGATATGGCATGTAAAAGACATGGATAAAGAAGGGAAGTTCGCACCTGTCGGAACCGGCACTATTGACTTTGCCCGCATTTTGGCAGAAAAAGATAAATCAGGAATGGAATACTACATGGTAGAACAAGACAAAACCTTTACCATGCAACCTTTAGAAGCTATTAAAGTAAGCCAAGAAGGTATTAGGTCATTTGGCTTTGAATAAGAGTGCCCCATAGGATCAAACCCATCTAAAAGTTAAAATGAATTTTAAAGTAATGCTTGTTGTATATCGGCAATAATATCATCGCTATGCTCTAGCCCCACTGAGATGCGCACCATTCCATCGGTTATTCCAGATGCTAGGCGTTCTTCTTTGGTAAGTTTGCTATGTGTTGTTGAAGCTGGGTGGGTTACAATACTTCTCGAATCTCCCAAGTTAGCGGAGAGTGACAATAGCTTAATGGAATCGAAGAATTTTTGACCTGCCGTTAGTCCACCTTTTAGCTCAAAAGCGACCACACAACCCCCTGCTTTCATTTGTTTTTTTGCGACTTCATATTTAGGGTTCGATTTTAGAAAAGGATATTTTACCCAATTCACTTTCTCATGGCTTTCAAGAAACTCCGCCACTTTTAATGCATTTTCACAATGCCTATCGACACGAATTGCCAAAGTCTCCAGACTTTTTGAAAGTACCCAAGCATTAAAGGGAGAAAGTGCAGGACCCGTAATACGCGAAAAACGATACACTTTATCAATTAATTCTGAACTACCCACTGTGATTCCAGCCAACACACGTCCTTGGCCATCCATTAATTTGGTACCTGAGTGGATCACCAAATCAGCGCCAAATCGTATGGGTTGTTGTAGATAAGGGGAAGCAAAACAATTATCAATAACGAAAATGAGGTTGTGCTTTTTAGCTATGCCTCCTAAAGCCGCCAAATCTAAAACATCAACACCTGGATTGGTCGGTGATTCCGCATAGATTAACTTGGTATTCGGGGTAATCAAACTTTCTATAACACCAAAATCATCAATAGGAAAATAACTGTGGGAGATATTCCACTTCGGTAAGAAGTTATTGAACAAGGAATGTGTAGAACCAAAAATATTACCTGCGGAGAGAATATGGTCGCCGCTATTCAATAATGCGGCCAAAGTTGAAAAAACCGCTGCCATACCAGAAGCAAATGCAAAGCCTGCTTCAGCACCTTCCATTTCGCAAACTTTTTCCACAAACTCATTTGAATTGGGATTGGAATAACGAGAATAAATATTCCGGTCTTTTTCCTCAGCAAACGAAGCCCGCATGTCTTCGGCATCTTCAAAGACAAAACTTGAAGTTAGATACAACGGACTGGAATGCTCTAAAAACTGTGTACGCTCTATTTGTGTTCTTATTGCTTTGGTTTCGAATTTTTTGTTGTCCATTTCTTGTCAGTCCTACAAAGGCAGGAATCTATTATTAGTTTTAATTACACCCCTAAAGTCCCCTCAAGGGTACAATCTCTAGATTAAACTTTATTACAATTTCTCCGCTATTCGTAAAACATCGCCAAAAACCCCCCTCGCAGTGACCGCTGCACCTGCACCGGCTCCTTGAATAACGATCGGATTTTCTCCATAAGAC
>CAYGUZ010000035.1:0-10759 GCA_964353215.1 uncultured Flavobacteriaceae bacterium | reverse complement strand
CCTTTGTATTTGTCAATACTATCGACATACCCTTTAATGCCAAACTTGATGCTTCGGCAAGACTTACCTTAAAAGAAACCTTATAAGGAAATTTACTTCGTAGGGTTTTTGCCGTATTTAACTGAATATATTCACGGTAATCGTTCAATGCATAAAAATACAGCCCGGCATATCCTTTGCCTTCACCGGCCTTTTGTGCTCCCTTGAAATTCTCAGGAACCGAAAAATCACCGGTACCGCACTCATTAAAGTAATCGCCCGAACTGGAAGTTGGCAATGATACATCTTCGACAAGAGCGTTAAAATTAGTAATGTTAGAAGGACACGCTTTGTAGTTTTCAAAGCTTGGATTAAGAATCAAGTTTTGCGCTGAGAGCGAAATACTTGATAAAAAAATGAAACCAAATACTATACGAGAATAAAAATGCACCATACCTCTATGTTAATTTTTGGTTCTCGCTCCGCATAAAAAACGATGGTTTTATGGCATTATTGTTTACCTACAAACTTTTGTAGCGGTAATATTACCTGCAAAACAGACTGCAAAAACATACTAATCATCAATAAAATACGTTAGTGTAATCCAAATCTTATTGAAATGCACAAATTAACCCTTGTGCTCCTATTAACCTATATTCCGTTTTTTGGTATTTCTCAAAATACCATATCTGGAAAAGTTGTTGATGAGCTAGGTCTGCCAATTTATATGGCGTCTGTTGAAATTGACCAAACAGACGATATTACCTATACCAATTATGAGGGTGAGTTTACACTCACCAGCAAGAAAGATTTTCATTGGAAGGTGAATATTAAATCGAAAGGTTATAAATCAGAATCTTTTTTTGTGCTAGGTGGCCGCTCAACCGAGAGTTTAGTGATGGAATATGATGATGCGCTGCAAAGTATTTTAGAAAAAAAAATTGGATTGAATAAAAACACTTTTGAAAAGTCTTTTATAAGTTGGACTTTTCTTCAAAATCTAAGAAAGAAATTTGCTGCGGTTTCAAGAAACTACCCTAATTCATCCAACCAATTTTACCACACTGTTTTTAATTAGTTTATTTTAGAATTGTTTAATTCTTATCTTCAAATTCGGTTATTACAAACTCAACTCTTCTATTAGCATCTCTAGCTTTTTTAGTATCGCCTTTATAAAGAGGATTTTTATCGCCTTTTCCCTCCCAATTTATGCGGCCCGGAGCAATACCCTGTTCTTGTAAAAATAATGCAACAGCTTTGGCCCTTCTAGAGGATAAATATTGATTATAAAAATCACTTCCTACACTATCGGTGTGACCTGAGATATGGAGCCGAACATTCGAATTTTTCTTTAAATAATAAAATACATTCAGTACATCTTCTTTAGCTTTATCGGTCAGCTCGAAACTATCAAATTTAAATTGAAGTTCGTTCAACACAAAAGGGGTATTCATAACATACTCTGGCTTTTCTTCTAACTGAACAGAAACAGCATCTATATAATAAAATGCTATTGGTCTTAAGGCAGTCTTTTGCATATTTAAACGAACGGTTCTAGAATGCTTATTATCTTTGAAATTGCCGAAAATCATATATTTTTCATAACCCTTTGCTTCAAATTCAACCTCTAATAGCCCCCACTTTTTCTTGTTGAATATAGATTCTTTTATTTCTAAATTTTGGTATGAAAATTTTTTTACTTTGAAATGATTTAATCTCTTCGGAGATAAATTTTCATTAGTATCTAAGTTCAATTCTTGCTGTGTAAAAAGAACCGAAACATTTTGAACGGCAAGCACTGAATTTTCGGCGATACCTAATCTAATTGAGGCCTTATATCTTTTACCCTTTTTCAAAGATTCGCTCAATTCAAATTGAATATACTCTCGATAGTTATTCGGACTAAAAAGATACAAGCCCGCATAAGCACTTCCTTCATAGGCATATTGCTCTCCATTAAAGTTCTTAGGAATTCCTAGTCCATTGAATCCACATTCATGAAAATAATCTGTTGACCCTTTGGTCGGAGCTTTAATGTTCTTACAACTATCTTCTAAAGTTCCCTTCTTTTTAGGACACTCTAGATAGTTTTCAAAACCTCCGTTCAAAACCAAATTTTGAGACTTTATGGCTGTATGCAGAAAAACAGAAAGTACTAGAAGAATAATTCTTTTTTCAAAAAGCATGTCTTCACTTTAGCACTAAATACTTACCTTATAAAGGTATTTACTATAGTTGTTGAATACTAAATAACGTATTTAAAATGTAAATATTATCTTACTTTTTATGAAATATTATTCTTTTAAAATAAACTCTACCCTTCTATTTCTTTTTCTTCCTTCTTCATCGTTATTTGATGAAAGAGGTTTGAAACTTCCATAACCGATAACATTTATGCGTTCTTTACTCAAGCCTAATTCAAGAAGATACCTTTCAATAGACCTTGCTCTTTTTAAAGAAAGTAATTTATTATACTTCTTAGAGCCCCTGTTATCGGTATGACCTATAATAGTAATCTGAAGTCTTGGGTTTTCACTTAGGTGGGTATACAATTCTTTAAGGGAGTTCGCTGCAATTTCATTTAATGAGAACACATCGAAATCAAACAATATATTTTCAAATTCATGCAAGGTCTCCAATTTAAACTTAGTTTGAACCTCTACATACTCTCCTTTCAATAAAATTTGATCAATATAATAATATGCTCCTTTTTTTGATTCCTTTCTCTTTGTCTGCACTTTTCTGGTCAGTTTATTATTTCTAAGGTTGCCCAATACCAAAAATCGCTCGTAACCTTTTGCCACAAAAGAAACTGACACTTTCAGCCAGCTACTTTTATCCTCATGAAAATCTGGATGATTAATTTCAAAAGAATGAAATTTATTTCCTTCTACACTATACAATTGCCTTCTAGAGAGGTCTTTTTTAGTCTTTAAGGCTATTTGTTTGTATGAACAGACCACACCAAAATCTTTTACCGCAAAATCGGAACCTTCGGCTAAACTGATATAAAAACTTAAATGATATTCTTTACCGGGTCTAAGTTCTCTTTTTAACGCTACTTGAATATATTCTCGATAGTCGCCAGGGGCATAAAAATAAAGTCCTGCATATGCTTCACCATCTTTCGGGTGTTGAACTCCGTTAAAATTCTCCGGGGCACTCATTACCTTGCTACACGTATTAAAATAATCGGTAGTTCCTGCTGTCGGGGTAGACCATGATTTCACATGTTCATTAAATGTTCCTAAAATATTAGGGCATTCGTGGCAGTCTTCAAAGCTTGGGTTTTTGACCAGATTTTGTGCAAAAACAGAACACGTCTGAAAACAAAAAAGTACTACCGCAACATAGATAACCCAACGCATACATTTCTAAGATAAGAAAATTGTCATGCTTGGGAAGACATTCTTATTTTAGCCTATTCTAGAAATCGAATTTATAGGATACCCCAGCCAAAGCTTGAAAACCTTGAACTTGAAAATTAGACCAGCGCTGGTAATTGTTATTCGCAATATTAGAAGCCTTCGCAAAAACTGAAAGTTGTTCATTAAAACGATAGCCTAGGTGAGCGTTGGCATCAAAAAAGCTTTCTAAAGTTACTATACTCGAAGGAAATAAGTTCGCAGGGGTATTAGGCTGGGCCGTAGCGACCAAGTCTTCACGTTCGCCAACAAAGAATAGGTTGGCGCCCATAAACCATTTATCCGAAATCTGATAATCCATGAATAGCGACCCTTTTAAATTAGGCAGGTTCCATGCGGGGTTATCAGTTTCTGTAGTGTAATCATATACCTCAGCATTAAGACCAAGAGTGAAATTTCTATTGACATCTATGTTTAATTCTGCAAAAATGCCAAGTGTCTTTACATCATCATAAAAAACTTGAAAAGAATTGCCCAAATTATATCCCTTTTCAGCATCACGGGCTACGTTTTGCGGATTTAGCAAAAACAATGGCAACCTGTTTTCCGCCGTATAGGATCCTTTAATATTGTATCCCACGTTAGAAAATAGCTGTCCTTTTAAACCTGCATAAGCCTCATATTGCCTATCGGTAGGTCGAATGTCTAAAGTAGGAGAAACGTAGGGGTTACCATTTACAAAATCATAGTATGAATTCTGTCTTAATTGCCCTTCCAATCCGCCGTAGGCGATAACTTGTTCATCTAAAACGCGGTAAGAAGCCGTGACTGCCGGATAGATGTAAAAATTACCGGCATTATTTTCCAAGTCGGTTCCATAGACAAAATTGGCCCCAAGATTTAATGTTAGGCCATCACGTAAAACCAAAAGACTGGGGTTGACCGAAACTTGAAATAGACCATAATTGATTTCTTGGGTGTTCTCCGTATTATTTAAGCTTTCGTTCTTAAAAGCACCCCCGACATAGTCTAATTTGGTATTAATGGTCACCAATTCTTCGGTTATGGGCAATTCTATTGATGGTTCTAGCAACACTCTATTCTCACCAGATTCAACGGCATCCCAAAATCTTCGAAGTAAAATTTTACCACTTTTAAAGAAAGAGTCTTCTAAATTCAAATGCGCTTTGGCCTCGGCATTGAAATAGTTTTGCCGTTCATCTATACCTTCTAACTGTGCCTCGGTAAAAGTTCCGCGTTCTATACCGTACCAATTGTACTGTTGGTGTTGCAAACCAATACTAGCTCCCCAATACCTATCACGGTCTTTCTTTGCATAAGAAACATCAAATTTTGTATCATAAAAATCGGTCTCTAGCGGAGTACTATCGATATTACCTCTAGAAGAGTGATGGCTCAAGCCAAAATCCAATAAATCTTCACCCCTATTAAACTCTCTACTGGTATAAAAATCAACCAAAGCGTTATTGAAATTTCCTAATCCGACAGAAGCGTATGAATTATACAAAGTCGGAGGAGGTGTTTTTTCAACACGAGAGGCCTGCCCTTTTGCCGGCGTAAATGTAGATGCTACCGGTACAGAGAAGATACTATACGCAATCGGCTTTTTTTGAAGCACTATGGAATCGTTCAAGCTAGGAACAGACTTTATTTTAAAGGCATCTGAGACGGTAGGTGAATATGGCTTTACAACAGTTACCGTCTCAGTACCAATATCGTCAGTTTTCTGGGCCTGGACCACCCCAAATAGGCTCAAAACAATGATGGAAAATAGTAGATATGACTTAAACATCTTTTTCTTTTTAGTTCTCGTTCGGATTGACCGATGAATTTATTTCTGCTTCTCTTGACTTTATCAATGCCAGTTCTCCTCTAGCCTCTGCAACAATATCATTGAACTCTGCAAAATTTTCAATAACACTTTCTAAGATATATGTAGCCTGAAAAGCATCGCCTAAAGCATAAAAGTTTTTAGCCATTAGTACGAGCCCCTTCCCGCCCCATTCTTTATACGAAGCATAGTCTTTAGCCAATCTTTGAACTGAGGTATTAGAAGCTTCAAAATCTTGATTCTTATTTTTAAAATACGCATCGTAATACCAGGCCTCGGCAGCAGTTTCTCCTGTTGCAATTTTCTTTACCTCAGAAAAAGCAAGCTCCGCCCTTTGCTCGTCGCCTGTTTCGATTGCAGAACGCGCTATCATTATCTGGGCATCGCTTTTGATGCGGTTGTCTATTTTTGGGGCCTTCAATACCTTTTCGGCATAAGTCAATGTTTGTTCGTATTTTTTTTGACCGTAATAGCCTTTCATTAAGTTAGATTGTGCAAAAGTTCTATTCTGATCAATCTCAGCGGCATTTTCAAGCTGTTGTAAATACGGAATGGCACTTTCGTAGTCTTGTCTTCCAACATAAATCTCACATACTCTTGTGAGTGCTTGTTCGGTATATTCTCCGGAACCATTCTGGGCAACTATTTTGAATTTTGACAACGCTTTTTCTTTATCTCCTTTAGAAAAATACAATTGTGCAAGATTAAAATTGGCCTTGGTCGCTTCCAATCCATTGGGGAATTCCTTTAAATAACCTTCATAAGAACGAATAGCTGCTTCTGTATTGCCTTGAGCATATTTTCTATCTGCCGCTTCAAAACTTGCGGCATCTAGTTCAGAATCGGTTACCTCAACAAAGTCAAGGTTTCTAACCCAAGCCGCATATTCGCTTACCCTTCCTAAATCTACATAGACCAATTTTGCAGTTGCCACTGCTTGTTTGGCTTCAGGAGTGTTCGGATACTCAGAAACAACGCTTCGCAATTTGGTCAATGCCTGCTCATTTCTGTTTGCATTGTAGTGGACCAAACCTTGTCGCAATAAAGCTCTTGGCGCAAATTTGCTTTTACTAAATTGAGCAATAAGCTTATCGTAAGCTTCAAGACCTTGTCTTTCTTGGTCCGTTTTAACATAGGTATTACCCAATTCAAAAAGCGCATCATCTCGTAAAGCGGACTTCGGATAACGATTTATGAATTGATTAAGGCCTTCTATTTTGGCCTTATTATTTCCTAAAAACCCATTACAAATCGCTTTTTGAAACGCGGCATAATCACGTTCGGGCCCATTAAGTTTTGAGGCTTCATCATAAGCGGATATGGCGGCTTTATAACTACTGGTTACAAAGTAACTGTCTCCTAATCTTAGATAAGCATCGTTGACCAAACCTTCATCTTCATTATTCTTAATACTATTTTTAAAGAAGGTTACTGCATTTTTATAATCTTTTATCTTAAAGTAGCAATACCCCAAATTGTAGTCGATTTGTTTGTATTCTTCGACATTTTTAGAATTGGTATTCTTTCTGAATTGCTCAAAATCAACTAGGGCATCATCAAAACGGTTCAAACGATACGCAGACTCCGCCTTCCAATATTGAGAACGTGCCTCATATGTAGGGCTTTCAGATTTTTTGAGTGATCTTGAAAAACGCTCCAAAGCTTCTTCATACTTGTTATCGATAAAAAGTTCTACTCCACTATAAAAAGCAACTTTTTGATACGTTTCATCACTTGCGTAGCTAGAATTTTTCTCTAGAAGTGTTAGGGCGCCTTCAAAATTTTTGGAAGTAATGTATGAGTCTACTAGTAGCTCTTGCAGTTCTTCTTGATGTTCATCTTTTGGATACCTCTCTAAATAGGCAGTGATTACTTGCGGCACCGGTTCATAGGCGTTGCCTATTTCATAGCTTAAACGGGCATAGTTAAGTAGCGCGTCTTTTTCAATCTCTGCATTAAAATCCATTTGGGAGGCATTTCTAAAAGCGTTGAGCGCTTCCGATTTTTTGTCCAACTTTAAATAACACTCCGCCAAATGATAATAGGCATTTTGAGCCACGCCGTTATCGCCTCCAATAATTTTATTGAATTGTCCTATTGCAGATTCAAAATCACCTTGCTTATAGTAACTATATCCCAAGAGATAATAGTCCGTATTGTTAAATCGACCTCTTTTTCCCTTGTATTGTTTTAAATACGGAATGGCCTCACCATACTTTTCTAGATTAAAATAGCTTTCACCGATAATTTTATTTAATTCAGAAATCTCTCTTCTGTCCGATTTTGGCAACTGCTTTTTTGCCATTTCTATGGCCTTCTCAAAATTACCAAGCTTAAAATTTAAATCTGCCTGATAATACGAAAGCTTTTCCTCTAGAAGTTTAGGGTCTGTTATCTTATCGAAACGCGCATTGGCCCCTTCATAATCATCTTGTTCATAGGCAATATAACCCAAGTAGTACTTTGCTTGAGAACCGTATTTTGCAGAGTTACTTACCCTACTTAAATAGCGTTCGGCTTCCTTTGGTTTTTTAGATGCATAAAGCGAGTAGCCGTTGTTAAAGTTGAAACGCTCTTCGTCTTTTTTTGACATGGCAGTTTTATCAACTTTGTTATACCATTTTAAGGCATACGGATACTTGCCTGTTTCAAAATAATAATCAGCCACATCCATAAAGGCAGAATTTCTTTTGGTAGATGTGGGGTAACGTTCCACAAAATCTTCCATTAACTTATCTGCACCGCGTTGATTTAATCGAATTGCAGCATTAGCAGCATAATAACTGCTATTGGCTTCGGTTTCATAATCGTCGGTAGATGATTTTACTTTCTCGAACAAAGCCTGTGCTGCCTGATACTGTTGATTATTATACAGTGCCAAAGCATCTTGAAATTGTTTCTTTTCGTGATTGTAAATTTTGGTTTCCTGTGCAGTGCACAAAAGGCTAAATCCTAAGAAAAATAGGAAAAAAAATGCAGTGATTCTCCGATTCATAGTGTTCTACGCTGTTCTCGATTGATGATACCATAACGTCAAAATCCACGCCAAAGTATATTTAATGTTTTTCAAAATTTAAGATTCGCAGAATTTTTAGAACTTCGTACCTTTAATTGCTTAAAGATATAAAATGCCCGAAACGATACTAAAATTGCAGGATGTTGCCATTTTTCAAAATGAAAATCTCATACTTAACAATGTAACTCTTGAAGTAAAAAAAGGAGATTTTGTTTATGTAATTGGTAAAACCGGAAGCGGCAAAAGTAGTTTCATGAAAACGCTTTATGGTGACATACCCTTAAAACAGGGCTATGGTAGTGTTGTAGATTTTAATCTGAAGTCTTTAGAAGAAAAACAGATACCATTTCTAAGAAGAAAATTAGGTATCGTTTTTCAAGACTTTAAATTATTGTCTGACAGAAACATCAATAACAATTTAAAATTTGTGCTAAAAGCTACGGGCTGGACGGATACTTCAAAAATGGATGCCAAGATCGAAGAGGTTCTTGATAAAGTAGGTATGAAAACCAAAGGTTTTAAATTTCCGCATGAACTTTCCGGAGGTGAACAGCAGCGCATCGCCATTGCTAGGGCGCTACTAAATGACCCCGAACTAATTCTTGCCGATGAACCTACAGGCAACCTTGATCCGCAGACCAGTGTTGAAGTTATGCGGGTATTGCAAGAAATTAATGAAAGTGGGCGCACCATTATTATGGCCACTCATGATTATGCACTTATTTTAAAATACCCACACAAAACTTTAAAGTGTGATAACAGTAAGATGTTCGAGGTAATACAAAAAGCAGTCTAAAATGGTCTACAAAGAAATTGAAGGAGAAAAGCCAAAACGTAAAAACCCCCTAATCGGATTGCTTCTACTATTGATTTCTATAGCTTTATTATTTACAACAGGGCTATTTGGGTTCGTTTTTGGACTTCTTCATCAGCTTTTCACCAAAGGGTTAAGAGGAATTGGGGAATACGCGCTAAAAATTGCTATTTCTATGGATCAATTAGGCAATGTGATGATGCAGCATCTATTTAATCTTATTTGGATTAAAAAAGGAGGGTATAAATTCGGAAATAGAGATGAAACCATTTCTAGCGTACTCGGAAAAAACAAACGATTGCAGATGTTGACCAGTTTTGGAAAAGCAATAGACCATATTTTAGACTTTATAGACCCAAATCACTCTTTGAACTCTATAGATTACTTCATTGAGCCTTTAGAAGAAACACTTTAAAGGTGATTATCAACATTCTATGTTCTTCGGAAATAGCTTACAAAAAGATTTTTGTTTCTTTGCCAAATAAAATTTTTATCCTACTATGGAAATTCTTGGTATTGATGTTGGTGGATCGGGCATGAAAGCGGCATTGGTTAATACAGAAACAGGTGAGATGCTTACCAAAAGACACCGAATTCCAACTCCTAAATCAAGAACACCGGAAGCAATGGCCGATGTTATTGCCCAGCTCGTAAAACATTTTGACTACTCGGGCCCTGTTGGTTGCGGATTTCCTACGGTAATTAAAAAAGGTATTTGCAAATCGGCAGGTAACTTAGACCCATCTTGGTTGGGTGTTGATGTTGACAAACTATTCGAAGAAGCCACCGGGCAACAATTTTCGGTAATTAATGACGCCGATGCAGCTGGTTATGCCGTAATGAACCATGGTGTTGGAAAAGGTCTTGAAGGTTTGGTCTTAATTATTACCATTGGTACAGGGCTCGGAAGTGGTGCCTTTTTTAATGGTGAACTTTTACCAAATTTTGAGCTAGGTCAAATACCTTATAAAGATTTTAAAAAAATTGAGACTTGGGCTGCGGGATCAGCAATGGAAAGAGAAAATCTTACCTATAAAAAATGGGCCAAGCGCTTTAATAAATTTTTAAATATTGTTGATTTGATCGTTTCACCCGACCATATTATTCTTGGCGGCGGGGCATCAAAAGACTGGGGCGAATATAAGGAGTACATTACCATTGAAACTCCTATTAGACCTGCAGAATTAAAGAATCATGCAGGTATTATCGGAGCTGCCATGGCAGGTTCTATAATTGAAGTATAGACTAAGCTATTTTATTTCGCTTGCGATCAACTTCCTTTAAATAGATTTTACGGAGTCTTAAGTGTTTTGGAGTAACTTCAACATACTCGTCTTTCTGAATATATTCTAAAGCCTCTTCCAAAGAAAACTTAATAGCAGGTACAATTTTTGCCTTATCGTCTGCACCAGATGAACGTACGTTAGACAATTTTTTGGTTTTGGTCACATTGACCGTCATATCATCTGCACGAGAGTTTTCACCAATAACCTGACCTTCATAAATATCTTCACCTGGGTCAACAAAGAATTTTCCGCGATCTTGTAATTTATCTATCGAGTAAGGAATTGCAGAACCGTTCTCCATAGAAACCAACGAGCCATTGTTACGCTGTGCGATTTCTCCTTTTAACGGTTGATACTCTAAAAAGCGGTGTGCCATAATGGCCTCACCAGCTGTTGCGGTAAGTAATTGATTTCGCAATCCTATAATACCTCTAGACGGAATTATAA
>CAYGUZ010000034.1:0-10769 GCA_964353215.1 uncultured Flavobacteriaceae bacterium | reverse complement strand
TGATGGTTCAAATAATGGTCTATTACACAATTGTGTATAAATCCGACAAAACCATCACCAGGGGCATCTATGCTCTCTTTAACCTTCCAATTATCTTCTTCTAAAGGCTCAGAAAGCGCTAAATAGAATTTAAAATTCGGAAACTCTTTCTCCAATTTATAAAAATGGTCTAAGTAGAATAGTTCACGTTTTGAACGACCACCATACCAATAGGTAACTTTACGATTTGTTTTTAAGGTCTTGAACAAATGATATAAATGTGAGCGCATTGGCGCCATACCAGCTCCACCTCCAACGTATAACATCTCAGAATCAGACTCATTGATAAAGAACTCACCATAAGGTCCTGAAATTACGACATCATCACCAGGTTTTAGACCGAAAATATACGAAGAAGCTACACCAGGATTGACATCCATCCAACCATTCTTAGAACGATCCCATGGTGGCGTCGCAATACGAACATTTAGCATGATTTCTCTTCCTTCAGCGGGGAAAGAAGCCATAGAGTATGCTCTTTCTACCATTTCAGGGTTTTTCATAACCAAGGGCCAAAGGTTAAATTTGTCCCATTCTGCTTGAAATTTATCAGGTTTGTCATGCTCCTCAGGATGCGCGGTGATGTCCATATCAGCAAACTTCACTTCACATTTCGGAACTTCAATTTGAATATAACCTCCAGCTTTGTAGCCCATATCTTCAGGAATCTCAACCACAAATTCCTTAATAAAAGATGCCACGTTATAATTACGAACAACTTTAGCAGGCCACTTTTTAATACCGAAAACTTCTTCAGGAATGGTAATTTCCATATCCTGCTTTACTTTTACTTGGCAAGCCAAACGCGCTCCGTGCTGTAATTCTTTTCTAGAAAAATGTGGTGTTTCAGTTGGTAAAGCTTCCCCACCTCCAGAAAGCACGTGACACTCGCATTGGATGCAGGTACCCCCTCCTCCACAAGCAGAAGGCAGAAACACTTTTTGATTTCCTAGGGTAGATAATAACGTACCCCCTGAGGAAACCTCTATTTTTTTTTCACCGTTGATAGTCAGTGTAACAGGGCCAGATGGTGATAATTTTTCTTTTGTAAACAACAGCAAAGCCACTAGCATTAATAATAAAACTAGAAACGCAACTACTGTAATTAATATAGTACCTCCCGTACTTGTAGCTAAAATCATTTGTTATTTGTTTTTAACCTCGTTATAAGAGATTGCTTTTTCATCTTCAATCTCTTTTTTAATTTCTTTTTCTTCAATTTTTTCTGCGGTAGTAGGGGCCGTCTCTTCAGGTGGCTCATTGTCACCAGTCAACATTCCCCCAAAACTTTGAAAACCGATACCCATTAATCCAGTAATGATAAAGGTGATGCCCAATCCTCTTAAAGGTGCAGGAACATTTGAATATCTAATTTTCTCACGAATAGCGGCGATAGCCAGAATCGCTAAAAACCATCCAATACCTGAACTAACACCATAATTAAAAGCTAAGCCCAAAGTTGGTATTTCTCTTGCCTGCATAAACAAAGAACCGCCAAGAATAGCACAGTTTACAGCAATTAATGGTAAGAAGATACCTAAGGAATTGTATAATGATGGCGAAAACTTTTCTACTACTATTTCTACCAATTGCACCATTGTGGCGATGGTTGCAATAAATAATATAAAAGATAGGAAGCTTAGGTTGTAATCTGCATATTCAGGGCCTAACCAAGCTAAAGCCCCATCTTGCAACAAATACTGATCAAGCAACCAATTTAAAGGCACCGTAACGGCCAATACAAAAATTACCGCGGCACCTAAGCCGACGGCGGTACTTACCTTTTTGGAAACCGCCAAATAAGAACACATTCCCAAGAAGACAGCAAAAACCATATTGTCTATGAAAATGGATTTGAAAAATAATTCTACATGCTCTAACATAGTTCTTTATTTATGCTTCTTCGATTAATGCTTTATTTCTTGAACGTTGTACCCAGATAATAATTCCAACTACAATTAAGGCGGCAGGAGGAATAATCATAAAACCATTATTCTCATATCCTGTAGCGTACAATCCTGTTTTGGCAATTGGATCACCGAAAACCGGGTAACCAAGTAATGTTCCGGTACCGAATAATTCCCTAAAAAAGCCGACTATAATTAGTATTACACCATAACCCAAGGCGTTACCAATACCATCCAAGAATGATTTCCAAGGACCGTTACCTAAAGCGAAAGCCTCAAAACGCCCCATAATAATACAGTTTGTGATGATAAGGCCCACAAATACAGAAAGTGTTTTACTTAATTCGTAAGCAAAGGCTTTTAATACTTGGTCTACTATAATAACAAGGGTCGCTACAACGATTAATTGTACAATAATTCTAATTTTTGATGGTATGATGTTACGCATCAATGAGATAACAACATTACCTACACCAAGTACGAAGATTACCGATATCGCCATTACAATTGAAGCTTTGAGCTCTGCCGTAATTGCTAAAGCCGAACAAATACCCAATACTTGAATAGTAATCGGATTGTTATCCGCTAATGGGTCTAATATAAGATTTGCATCTTTTTTTGAAAGTAGCGCCATATTAATTGGTTCTAATCGTTTCTAGATAGGGTTTGTAAATATTCAATGTTTCTTTGATCATTGCCGCCACACCATTACCTGTAATGGTGGCTCCAGCCAAAGCATCGACCTCGTTATCTTCTTTATCATTATTCAACGGATCGTTATTTCCTTTCGCAACAGCAATGCCGGCATATCGATTACCATCTAATACTGATTCACCGATAAAATCATCCATAAAATAGCGAAGCTTAATATTAGCCCCTAAACCAGGAGTCTCCCCTTTATGATCAAAATAAGCGCCTTGAACAATCATATTCTCATCAAGGGACATAAAGCCCCAAATAGCATCCCAAAGCCCTTTTCCATACATTGGTAATATATAGAACTTTTTACCATTTTTTTCTCCAACAAATAATGGGAATTTAGCATCTCCGCCATTCTTTAAAGCTGATAGTTGCTTTTTCATATCTATCAGATAGGCATCATTTTGCTCTTCTACACTACCATCGGGGGAAACCACCAGTTGCTTTGTAATGAACTTTGTGAACTCACCTTCAACCTCGGTAGTAGGGATAAAATTAACACCACTGTCTTCGGTGTTCTCATTTACGCCCATAGCGTAAAGAATATTTTGCTGCTTTTCAAAACGTTCGTTTTCTCCAATCTTATCTTTTAAGCCTGAGGCCAAAAAAGCAAGAATAGACCCAACAACCACAACCATAATTATTGCAAAAATTACGGTATACGTGTTTTTCTCTGTATTTACTGCCATGTTATACTGTTTCTACTTTTAACTCTTCTGCCTTACCATCAGATGGTTTTGGAAGAATAGTTGCGTTCTTTAATCGTTTCAAACGTTTTTTAACATTACCCTGAACCACGTAGTGGTCAATTGTTGGTGCAAAAACATTCATCAATAATATTGCCAAGAATACTCCTTCTGGATACCCTGGATTAAAGACTCGAATCATTACCGAAATGAATCCTATCAAAAATCCATAAATCCATTTTCCTTTATTGGTCTGTGAACCAGTAACCGGATCCGTCGCCATATAAACGATACCGAAAGCGAGCCCCCCGACAATCAAGTGTTTCCAAAAATCGAAACTCATTAAACCATAAAACTTACTGTATTCAGGAATCCACTCCCAAGCAACCGCTCCATTAAACACTAACCCCATTACCAAAGAACCGATAACAGCACTCAGCATAATCCTCCAACTTGCAATTTTGCTGAAGATTAAGAACAAACCGCCAAGAAGTATTAAAAATGTTGATGTCTCGCCAACGGAACCCGGAATAAAGCCAAAGAACATATCTGAAATAGAATAAGAAAATTCACTTGTATTACCCGCTGCTAAATACCCTAATATAGTCTCACCAGAAATGGCGTCAGGTGTACCTGCGAGATTAACTGCATCGTGTACCCAAACTTTGTCACCACTCATCCATGTTGGGTAAGCAAAAAACAAAAATGCCCTAATGGTCAAAGCAGGGTTAAGAATATTCATACCTGTACCTCCAAAAACTTCTTTACCGATAACAACCCCGAAGGCAACGGCTACAGCCAGCATCCAAAGCGGTGTATCTACAGGTATAATAAGTGGTACAAGCATTCCGGTCACCAAATAGCCTTCTTCAACCTCATGTCCTTTTATTACTGCAAATATGAATTCAATCAATAAGCCGACACCATATGAAACGACAACTAAGGGTAAAATGGTTATTGCGCCTAACCAGAAATTATCCCAAGTAATAAAGTGTTCGAATAAGGAAAATTCAGCCGGAAAACCATTGATTGCGGAGTAATGCTGATAGCCAGCGTTGAACATACCGAAAAGCAAGCATGGCGCCAAGGCCAAAATAACGGTATTCATTGTTCTTTTTAAATCGTCTACAGCACGAACATGGCCCCCAGAATGAGTGGTTTCGTTCGGCGTATATAGAAAGGTATGAAGGGCATTAAAGGCCGGAGCCATTTTTTTACCCTGATATTTTAATTTAAGCTGATGTAATTTTTCTTTCATGCCCATTTTTATCCAATTTCTTGATACATTAAATCGAGTCCTTCTCTGATTATCTGCTGGTGCGGTTGTTTAGAAATACAAATGAATTCAGTAAGCGCAAAATCTTCTGGAGCCACTTCGTAGAGGCCCAATTGCTCCATTTCATCCAAGTCTTTAACCATACAGGCTTTTAAAAGCTGTAATGGGTAAATATCTAATGGAAAAACTTCTTCATATCTACCAGTTACTACAAAAGCTCTATGCTCTCCATTGGTATTGGTATCTAAATCATACTTCTTATTCTTGTTCAACCAAGAGAATGTCAATGCCCTTGTTGATGATATTTTATTAAAAACCGGTTTGTTCCATCCAAAGAATTCGTAGTCGTCACCTTCTGGGATAGCCGTAACCGTATTGTTATAAAAACCTAGGTAACCTTCTGGAGTTGTTTTTGAACCCGTAAGTACATCTCCGTTTATTAGACGAAATTTATCTTGATTGACACCACTTGCATACAAGAAGGTAGAAATTTCAGCACCTATTTTAGTGGTATAATATTTAGGCGCTTTTACCGATGAACCTGCAAGAGCGACCGTACGCTCCGCATTGAATTGGCCTGTCAAAAGATACTCTCCGATGATTACCAAATCTTGTGGTGCAACGGTCCAAACCGTTTCTCCTTTATTAATAGGGTCGATTTTATTAATTTGGGTTCCCACCAAACCTGCAGGGTGCGGACCAGATACTTTATGTAGTGTAATACCGTTGATATTTGTAAAAGGCGATGTTTCGGTATTGCCAACCGAAACATGAACTTTACCAGGCGTCATTTTAGCAAGTGCAGTAATAGCCGCTTGTATCTCCTTATCTTTACCTCTTAACACATAATCGGTTTCAGCAGCCAATGGTGCAGTTGCGTATCCCGAAATAAAAATTGCTTTCGGAGTAGCGTCAGGATTGGCAACAATATCGTACGGACGCTGCTTTACAAATGCCCAACAGCCTGATTGAAGCAGCACTTGTTTAATAGATTCCCCATCAACTGCATTCACATCGATTGCAGTGTCTTTTTGATAACGTTGTTCTTTATCTGCGAGAATCTTTATTGTCAATATACGACGTCTAGCACCCCTCACAATCTCAACTATTTCTCCACTAACGGGAGAAACGAAGCGCATATCTTCTATATTTTTGTTGTAAAAAACAGCTTCCCCGGCTTTTACCTCAGCCCCTTCTTTAACCAACATTTTAGGGGTAACTCCGTGAAAATCTTCTAAATTAAGGGCATAGACGTTGCTTAAAACAGCCTTAGATGTAGTTTGTTCAGCAGCCCCGACGAGGTTGATGTTCAACCCTTTTTTAATTCGGATGTCTTTAGACATATTATTGTGGACCTTTCGTTAACAAAATTGCTTGCAAATTTACTACTAAAACGATAATTATTATAATTAATTGGCTAGAAAATCGGTATTACATCGACCTAAATTTGTTGGGCATGCTTTTTGTTTACCTTTACCACCAAAATATGCTTTTAATGCGCTTTTTCATTAAACAACTTCTGCTAATTTTTTTCACTTTAAATCTAGTTGCCCAAGTACAAGAAGAGGTCGAACCTCCGTACAATATCAAAACCATCGTCTTTAAAGGACCGACAGAAGATCAATTTCCCGTAATTAAATTGGGAGAACAATTACTTTTAGAATTTG
This sequence comes from uncultured Flavobacteriaceae bacterium, assembly GCA_964353215.1. GTDB lineage: Bacteria > Bacteroidota > Bacteroidia > Flavobacteriales > Flavobacteriaceae > Croceitalea. Next base: position 4,495 of record CAYGUZ010000034.1, on the reverse strand, counting down.
ATGATATTACGGCCAGCGAACAAGATTACTATTTTAAAATAGTTCATTGCGATTACGATTGGACGCCTTCAGAACTTTTAAAATCACAATACCTTATTGGCACTGATAACCAAAGAATCATCGACTATGAAAATAGTTTAACAACATTACAACCCTACTCCAACTACAGGTTAACATTACCAAACGACCAGCTCAAATTCAGGGTTAGTGGTAATTATCTAATAGAAGTTTATAACATGGTGGGGGAATTACAGTTTTCACGAAGATTCATCATATACCAAAATGCGGTTACGGTCGGGGGTATTGTAAAACGTTCTAGGGACTTTAATTTTCTGAACGAAAAACAGGTAGTTCAATTCAACATTAATACTTCGGGTTTTGAAATTGTAAACCCGAAAAAAGAAGTGAAAGTCGCCATTATTCAAAATTATTTTTGGCCAACGGCTATTTATAATATTAAACCTCAGTTTACTTTAGGCAATGAGCTTGTGTACAAATACGACCAAGAAACCAGTTTCTATGGTGGTAACGAGTATCTGAATTTCGACACAAAAGACCTTAGAGCGCCGTCAGCAGCGATTTCAAGAATAGATTTCAAAGAGTTGTACAATCATTATCTTTTCACCAATCAATATCGCCATGATAGCGAATACACCTATTTTCCTGATATTAATGGTGATTTTGTGGTACGAACCCTGCAGGGTGAAGATGTCTCTAGAGAAGCGGAATATACCAAAGTACATTTTAGTATTCCTTATAACCCAGAATTTGGTTTAGATGATATCTATGTATTCGGAAAATTCAACAACTATGATTTAAGTGACGAGAATAAAATGATTTACAATGAGGAAACTGGGAATTTAGAACTAATGTATCCTTTTAAACAAGGTTTCTACAACTATAAATATGTTACGAAAAACAAAGAAGGTATTGTAGACCTAAATAGCATTTCGGGCAACTCGCATTTTACCGAAAACAGTTACCTGATTTTGGTTTACTATCGAAACTTTGGTGACATGTATGATAGTATTATTGGTATTGGCACAGCAAATTCGAGAAATATCAGTAATTAAATTATCTTTAATCCCAGAACCGACCAAATGGACGAAGGGGAAGAAAAAGGCCTAATCAGCAGAGGGCGTTACGAACTAAAGTTTAGAGGTGCCACGTGTCTAAATTGTGGCCATCTTTTAGACATGAGTGATAAGTACTGCCCAAATTGTGCTCAGGCCAATAGCACTAAAAAACTTACCCTTAAGGACTTTTTTGACGAATTTTTGTGTAACCTCATTAATTACGATTCTAAACTTCTTGCAACGCTTTACGCCCTATTGGTAAAACCTGGCACCATAACCCGAGATTATATTAAAGGGAAAAGAGTTTCGTATACCAACCCGTTTCGGTTTCTTTTAAGTTTGGCTTTTCTATATTTTTTAATGGTGAGTTATGGTGGGGCATTCTCGAATTTAGACGACCTAAAATTAGATGAGAAAATAAATCAAACCGGGCCATTGTCTTTTTCCTTTGATGGGGACAAGACGGTAGAAGAAGGGAAAAAGGACAGTATTGAATCCGAAGTGAAATTGGATAACCTTTTTAGGGGCTTAGATTCCATAAAGACAAATAATCCAGAAATCGAAAAAGGCATACAAGGTCTGGACACCATAGAATATTTGATCAGAGCTCAAGAACTAAAAGAAAAACAGAAAGATTCTTTTATGGCTGCCGACCCACGCAGTTATTTTCAAAGACTTAAGGAAGATCCAGATAGTGGCTTTTTAAAAAGAATGGAATTCTTTTTTGTTCAACTTCGTAATGACTCTATAACCAGTTATGCCGAAGCAAAGGCCAAATATGATATTGACGATTCTTGGAACACAAAATTGGCCTTCAATGCTTCAAAGAGTAGTTTAAGGGCCTGGAGGCAACCTGGAACTTGGTTAAATGATACAATCGCAAAACTACCTTTTGTCATATTTTTCTTTTTACCCATCTTCACAATTTTCATTTCTGTGGTTTACATCCGTAAAAAATATACCTATACCGATCATTTGATCTTCAGTTTTCACAACCAGTCCTTATTATTTATCTTGCTCATCCTTAGTTGGATAATAGACTCGATTTTTGATTGGTCAACAGCGATAATATTCCTTTTAATTTTTGGAGTCTATCTTTTTCAATCAATGCGAAAGTTTTACAACCAAGGATTTTTTAAAACAAGTATCAAGTATTTATTTCTAAATTCGGTATTTACCTTTTTAGCCATAATTACGGTTTTATTGTTAGGAATAGGAAGTGTATTTACATATTGAATATGATCACACAAGTAACCAAAGGAATTAAAATTTCAGTGCAAACAACTTTTGAAGGCACCTTCTTCAAAAATTATAAAATGCACTATGCTTTCGGGTATACCATTACCATTGAAAATCAAAGCAAAGAAAGCGTTCAATTAACAGCGCGCCATTGGGATATTTTTGACTCTCTAAAGGAAATGGAAACCGTAGATGGCGAAGGGGTCATTGGCAAAAAACCGGTAATTCAACCAGGTAAAGCGCACACTTATAGTTCTGGTTCACTTTTGGCTTCACCGATAGGTGCGATGAAAGGTTTCTACCAAATGGTAAATTTAAGTTCTACGGAAGAATTTCTAGTCGAAGTACCTACCTTTAAATTCGCTGCTCCTTTCGCTCTTAACTAGTCGCTTTTTAGCTTACCGTTTATTACCTTTGCCGGAACTATTTAATACTTAAATTTTCCAAAATGGGTAAAGGTTTTTTTCAAGTTCCAACCGCAATTAATGAACCTATAAAAAGCTACGCTCCAGGAAGTCCTGAGCGCGAAGCTGTTCTTAAACAATACAAAACATATTACAATAGCCAAGTAGAAGTTCCATTATACATTGGCTCAGAGGAGATAAAGACAGGAACAACAAAACCTATGTCTCCCCCTCATGACCATAAACACATTGTTGGTCATTACCATACTGCAGAAAAAAAGCATGCAGAAAAAGCCATCGCCAACTGTTTGGCCTCAAGAGAAGCTTGGGCTGATCTAACTTGGGAACAACGTGCAGCCATTTTTTTAAAAGCAGCCGAATTGATAGCAGGGCCTTACCGTGCAAAAATAAATGCAGCGACGATGATGGCGCAGTCCAAGACCATTCATCAAGCTGAGATTGATGCTGCTTGTGAGTTCATAGACTTTCTACGTTTTAATGTGGAATATATGAGCCAGATTTATGAGGAACAGCCAGATTCTGCGGAAGGTATTTGGAACAGGGTAGAATACCGCCCATTAGAAGGTTTTGTATATGCCATCACTCCTTTTAATTTTACCGCCATTGCTGGGAATTTACCTGCGAGCGCAGCAATGATGGGCAATGTTGTAGTTTGGAAGCCAAGTGACAGCCAAGTATTCTCGGCCAAAGTAATTATGGACGTCTTTAAGGAAGCAGGGCTTCCTGACGGTGTTATTAATATGGTTATGGGTGACCCAGTTATGATAACGGATACGGTGTTAGCCAGTCCTGATTTTTCAGGACTTCATTTCACTGGTTCTACCCAGGTGTTCAAAGAGCTATGGAAACAAATCGGAACGAACATTCACAACTATAAAACCTACCCAAGAATAGTCGGTGAAACAGGGGGGAAAGATTTCATCATTGCCCATCCATCTGCAAGACCTGCTCAAGTTGCAACAGCTATCACCAGAGGAGCATTTGAATTTCAAGGACAAAAATGTAGCGCAGCATCAAGGGTATATCTTCCAAAATCCACTGCTGACGAAATTCTAGGCCTGGTCAAAAAAGATATTGAGAGCTTTAATAAACCTGGCTCACCAGAAGATATGAGCAACTTTATCACTGCCGTCATACATGAAGGTTCTTTTGATAAGCTAGCGAGTTTTATAGACCAAGCCAAAGCGGACGAAGATGCAACAATATTTGCTGGTGGTAGTTACGACAAATCAAGAGGGTATTTTATTGAGCCAACTGTAATTGTTGCGAACGACCCAAAATATACAACCATGTGCACCGAACTTTTTGGCCCGGTAGTAACCGTATATATATATGAAGATAAAGATTGGTCCAAAACGCTACAATTGGTAGATGGCACATCTGAGTACGCACTTACAGGAGCCGTGCTCTCGCAAGACAGGTACGCAATTGATGAAGCAACCAAAGCTTTGCAAAATTGTGCTGGCAATTTTTATATTAATGACAAACCAACCGGTGCAGTGGTTGGGCAACAACCTTTTGGAGGTGCCAGGGCATCAGGAACAAATGACAAGGCAGGCTCTGCTCAAAATCTATTACGTTGGGTTTCCCCTAGATTGATCAAAGAAACTTTTGTAACACCAGAGAATTATAGATATCCATTTTTAGGATAGTCAATTAAATATCAACACTTTTAAAAGTGCATTTAACGCCTAAATGAAGGGTCTGTTAAATGCACTTTTTTTTGTTTTGAAATTAGGTCGAACACAATTCATA
>CAYGUZ010000033.1:0-10853 GCA_964353215.1 uncultured Flavobacteriaceae bacterium | reverse complement strand
CCTTTGTATATAATGATTGCTAAGGTATCAAATTGTTATATTTTTAAAGAATTAAGCTATTTGAGTTATGAACAAAACAATTTTAATTACAGGGCTGATTATTGGATTACTGGCCGTTCTTTTAGGGGCTTTTGGAGCCCATGGCTTAAAGCGGTTCATCGGTCCTAATGAGCTCAATACCTTCGAGACAGGAATAAAATACCAAATGTACCATGCCTTGTTTTTAATACTGTTGAGCATGTTGCCAGATATCGCAAATGGAACTAGAAATATTGTTTTTTACCTGGTTGTAGTAGGATTGATTTTGTTTTCAGGCTCTATCTATTTTCTTGCTACTAACGCACTTACTTCATTTGACTTTAAAAAAATCGGGTTTATTACGCCTATCGGTGGAACTCTGCTAATTGTGGCATGGGCTTATCTGGCATTTTCCTTTTTGACCAAAAAATAATGTAATTGGTCATTATTTTAGAGGTGTTAGGTATATATTTTTTTAGTTTTGCACTAACTTAAAAAAGAAGTTCTATGGCAACCAATGCCCAATCAACGAAAACGATTTCGTTACACAACGATGGAATTACTCACGACAACATTCACTATCAATTAAGCTCGGCAGAACTGCATGATATTACCATTGCCAAAGGCATGGGTGTTGAGTCTTCTCTGGGGGCCATTGCCGTCAATACGGGTGAGTTTACAGGAAGGTCTCCCATGGATCGCTTTATTGTTAAGGATGAGATTACGGAAGATAAAGTATGGTGGGGCAATATTAATATTCCTTTTGATAGTACCAAGTTCGATGCACTTCATGAAAAGGTCATCGCATATTTAAATGAAAAAGAGTTATTTGTACGTGATGCCTACGCTTGTGCAGAAGCCGACTACCGTTTAAATATAAGAGTGATAAACGAGTATCCGTGGTCCAATATGTTTGCATATAACATGTTTTTGAGACCTACGGAAGCAGAGTTGGAGAACTTTACCCCTGAATGGACGGTCATTAATGCTCCTGGTATTATGGCAGATGCCACAGTTGATGGAACACGACAACATAATTTCGCAATTCTGAATTTTTCGAAGAAAATAGCTTTAATCGGTGGCACGGGTTATACAGGGGAAATCAAAAAAGGAATTTTCTCTGCACTTAATTTTATACTGCCGGTATTTAAAAATACACTACCCATGCATTGCTCGGCGAATGTTGGTGAAGCAGAAGATACCTCAATATTTTTTGGACTATCTGGAACAGGGAAAACAACCCTTTCTACAGACCCGAATAGAAAATTGATAGGAGATGATGAGCACGGTTGGACAGCAGAAAATACTGTTTTTAACTTTGAGGGCGGATGTTATGCCAAGGTAATCAACCTCTCAAAAGAAAATGAGCCAGAAATCTATGGGGCCATAAAGAAAGGGGCTATACTTGAGAATGTAATTTTAAATGATGCTGGGGAGGTTGATTTTGAAGATACCTCCATAACCCAAAATACTCGGGTAAGTTATCCTATTTACCATATTGAGAATATACAAGAACCTTCGATAGGTAGAAATGTAAAGAATATTTTCTTTTTAACCGCTGATGCCTTTGGGGTGCTTCCTCCAATATCTAAACTTACACCGGCGCAGGCGGCTTATCATTTCATATCAGGTTACACCGCTAAAGTTGCCGGTACCGAAGCCGGAGTTGTAGAACCGCAGCCTTCTTTTTCGGCTTGTTTTGGTGCCCCTTTTATGCCTTTGCATCCGGCAAAATATGCTGAAATGCTTAGTCAAAAAATGAAGGAATCTGGCGTAGATGTTTGGCTTGTAAATACGGGTTGGACAGGCGGCCCCTATGGAGTAGGAACCAGAATGAAATTAAAATATACTAGGGCAATGATTACCGCAGCGATGAGTGGTGATTTAGGTTTGTACAACTATGACAACTATCATATTCATTCCGTTTTTGGAGTTGCTCAGCCGCGCGAATGCCCTGGGGTGCCAACGAAAGTTTTGAGCCCACGAGCTACTTGGAACGATGATGAGGCATATTACAAAACCGCATTCAAGCTATCCAATGCTTTTAGAGAGAATTTTAAAAAGTTCGAAGCACATGCCAACGAAGAGATTAGGCGCGGCGGCCCACAGCGATATGCATATTAAATAACTAAAAAAGCCTCATTAAATAATGAGGCTTTTTTTTATGCTTTTTCTTTCGGGTTCTATTTATTGACGCTCGTAATATACTTTTGAAGTGCCATGGTCATAGACGGTGTCTCTGGTGTTGGCGCTTTTATATCACATCTAAGGCCAGCGTCTGCGGCAGCCATCACTGTGCTATTACCGAATACCGCGATGCGTGTATCATTTTGTTTAAAATCAGGAAAATTCTTTAAAAGAGATTCTATTCCCGAAGGGCTAAAGAAAACCAAAACATCATAATACACCTCTTTGAGGTCAGAAAGGTCACTTATAACCGTTTTATAGAAAACACCTCTTTTCCAATTAAGATCTAATTTATCAAGAGTTTGCGGTACTATTGGTTTTAAACTGTCAGAAGAAGGAAGTAAAAACTTTTCGTCTTTATATTTCTTGAACATAGGTGTAAGATCGTCAAAAAGTCTTTTTCCAACATAAATCTTGCGTTTTCTGTAAACCACATACTTTTGCAAATAATAGGCAACTGCTTCAGATTGGCAGAAATACTTCATAGAATCTGGAACTTTAAAGCGCATTTCCTCTGCAATTCTAAAAAAGTGGTCGACCGCATTTCTACTGGTTAGAATGATAGCTGTGAAATCGTTAAGATCAATCTTTTGCTCTCTAACAATTTTAGCGTTTACGCCCTCAACATGAATAAAAGGTCTAAAATCGACTTTTACCTTCTCTTTTTCGATCAAACGAGAATATGGAGAGTTGTCCATTTTAGGTTCCGGCTGAGAGACCAAAATCGTTTTTACTTTCATAAGAATCAATCGTTTAGATAGCTTCCGATAAGCACTAAGGGTGCAATTTCGAGTGCGCAAAGGTACAAAATAAAATAGAAAAAGTTGATTGAAATCAACTTTTGATGGTTTCGCAATGCATTGACCAGACCAATGCCATTAACGAAAAAAATACAGAAAATACTTATGTATACTACAGGCTTTGAGTCTTTTAATATGTAGGTTAAAATTATATTCGCTAGAAAGGCGATACAACTACTATAGTTGAAGTAAGATAATTTATTGAAGATTAATCCCGAGACCAATTCATTGGCATCAAAAACGAATCCGTTTGCCATTTGTATACCCATTTTAACAAGAAGAAAACCGATTAAAATACCCAATGCAGCAAAAAAGACAACAGGGTAAGAGCCAAACCCTTCTGATGATAAAATATTTTTAGACAAGAAAATAAATAAGGAAAAATTTACAAGCTGAAAAATCGTAAGCAATAAATGAAACCAGTTAAAGAGCTTTCCCTTTTTATTATAAAGGGTGACGTACTTGTTATTGAAAGGTAAAATGATAAAGTTAGAAAACATTCCTTTGAACAGATATTTGCTCAATGTCAATAGTAATAGACTACTAAAAATAATCAGGGTAATCCAATCTAAAGAATCTACGCTCCTATAAATGACCTCCATTAGCGTTCCGCTTTATAAGTTTGACTACTAATTCCTGATTGAAGGCCATTCTCTGAGATAGAAAATTTAAGATAGCTCAAGTCTTCTAATTTAGAATCGGGTAGATTGCAAGTAAAATAGGTCGTATCCCTTGCCTTTAGTAAAGTCGTTCGGTCTTCAATTGGTGTGTACTTTATGTCTTTTGTTTCTTTTAGCTGTTTGTAAGGATTGAGATAGCCGACCCTAATATTTATTTTTTCTAAAGGAATGGCAACATCGTAAGGGTTATAAATTTTTAATGGCATATCCTTTTTCGAAAGTTGAATTACTTCGCTATCCACATAACACCTAAGTTTTCTGAAAGATTCAAAATTTTCAATGAAAACACCTTTAAATACACCACCTTTAAGGTCTTGATATTCAAAATCACCTGTGTTCATGTAGAGCGATACATAGGCGACTTTTTTGCCTTGAACTTTGGCTTCAGAAGCATCAATGGTATATTGGTTTTGTCTGTAATGCACGTTATTCAATGAAAAGGTAGTTGTTCCACCCGAATAGAATTGATACATCGGAGATCTGCGATAACTATTTTCAAATACAATGGGGATATCTCCAGCTTCTGATTTTAACTTGTCTACCCACTCTTTATTACCGTGGGTTTCATAGACAATAGGGAAAAGAGGTTGGTAGGCGAGTCCGATACGACCTATTAAAAGTAGTATTAAACTTAGTATACTCAATCTGTACATCCATTTTCGGCTTTTAGCATTTTGTATAAGATAGTCATAAGCAAGTAAGGCCATAGGAATGCATATAACAATGACCCACTGCGTTTGGGTACGCCGCTGAAAACTCGACAGTAAAAAGAAAAGTATAATACCATAACTTAAAAAGAGTAGTGCCTTGTCAAAATCTCCATCAGCTTTTTTCTTAAAAAGCGCCCAGTACGCAAAAGGAAAAATCAACCCAAAATTCAAGACGAGGTTAAGAATGTAACCAAGTGTAAACCCTTCAAAACTATAGGGTTGGTTAGGCCGTTCAAATAGGTGGTATTTTATGGTTACAAAGTCATTATTGTATAGCCAGGCAAAGTGTGGTAAATAGGCTAGCAAAGAAATAAAGACAGCCAACCAAGCATATTTGTTCCGAAGTAACTTTAGGTTTGACAATAGCACAAAAAAGATGACCAAAACCGCGTGGTATTTACTATACATCAGACCTGCCATAACTAATCCTAGAAATACCGCGTTGCCCACTGAAGCTTTTACCAAAAATCTTTTATAAATCAATAAAAAGAGTGCTGTAAAAAATAAGAGCGGTGTATCGGGTAGTGTTAGAAAACCATAGGCATTCAACAAAGGCATAGCGAACATCATTAGAAAAAAATGGACAATGTAGTCTTTCTTTCGCCCGTCTTCTATCATATGCCATAATACCGCAAGGGTACCAATACCAAGAATACAGCTCATTAGGCGTACGCCTAGTTCTCCATTAAACAGAAAACTACTTAGTTTGATCAACAAGGCCACCATAGGTGGATGATCAAAATAGCCCCAGTCTAGATTTTGCGCATAATACCAGTAATATGCCTCATCGTAGATAAGTTCCGTAAAAAAACTTTGAACCAAATTTAAAAGGAACAATGCTCCTAAAAGATATAAAAAGAGCTTTGGAAACTTCTGAGTCATTACATGCAATATTACCGCCGGCAAAGTTACGAATAATGCTTAGATGCAATTTTTACTATTACTTCAAATGCCATTCATAAAAACTGGGCTGATAAAAAACACTATTTTTACTTTTTAATTTGAATGAATTGGCAGACGGACTTGTAATCATACCTACTTATAACGAGATCGAAAATATCGAGGCTATTGTAAGAGCTGTTTTTGACCTTAAAAAAGACTTTCATGTCTTGGTGGTAGACGACAACTCACCTGACGGTACTGCGCAAAATGTTGAAGAGCTTCAAAGAGAGTTTTCTAACAGATTGTTTTTAGAGGTGCGAAAAGAAAAATCTGGCTTGGGAACCGCTTATATTCATGGCTTCAAGTGGGCAATCAAGAAGGGTTATGATTATATTTTTGAAATGGATGCCGATTTTTCGCATAAACCAAGTGATTTACAACGATTGCATCGCGCATGTTTGAATGGTGCCGATGTTGCAGTTGGCTCTCGTTATAAAAAAGGCGTCAATGTGGTAAACTGGCCACTTTTTAGAATTTTATTGTCTTATGGCGCATCTTTTTATGTAAAACTGATCACAGGGATGCGCATACACGACCCTACTGCCGGTTTTATGTGTTATAAAAGAAGTGTTTTAGAGGCTATTGATTTAGATGCTGTGCGCTTTATAGGCTATGCTTTTCAAATTGAGATGAAATATAGAGCCTATTTGAAAAAGTATAAAATAGAAGAAGTATCAATAATATTTACCGATCGAATTAACGGGGAATCAAAAATGAATTCCTCAATAATTAAGGAGGCCATTTTTGGAGTTATTGGTATGAAATTTAGAAGCATGTTCAATAAAAATAGTTTTAAATAAATGGGGCGGATACTCATAAAAAATGCCAAGGTTGTTAATGAGGGTAAAGTGTTTGAGACAGATATCCTTATTAAAGACGATTATATTGAAAAGATAGAGGCCGGACTATCAGATTCAAATGCAAAGACTATTGACGTCTCAGGAAATTATATTTTACCCGGTGTTATAGACGACCAAGTACATTTTAGAGAACCGGGCTTAACCCATAAAGGAAATATTGAAAGTGAAAGCCGAGCGGCTTTAGCTGGGGGTATTACTACGTTTATGGAGCAGCCCAACACGAATCCGCAGACGACAACTATTGAAAAATTAGAAGAAAAATTTTCTGTAGCGTCAAAAGCTTCGTATGCAAACTATTCTTTTTTGTTCGGAGGCACAAATGATAATCTTGAGGAGCTTAAAAAATTAGACCCCAAAAGTTGTTCGGGGGTAAAGTTGTTTTTAGGTTCTTCAACCGGTAATATGTTAGTTGACAATGAAGAAGTTTTAGAAAAGATTTTTAGAAATACCGAGTTGGTGATTTCTACCCATTGTGAAGATGAAGGCACTATTAGAAGAAATTTAGAACACTACAAAAATCAATTTGGTGATGCTATTCCTATCAAATATCACCCAATAATTCGTAGTGAGCAAGCTTGTTATTTGTCTTCTTCAAAGGCTATTGCATTAGCAAAAAAGACGGGTGCCCGACTTCATGTCTTTCACTTGTCCACAGGAAAGGAGACAAATCTATTCACAAATGATATTCCATTAGAGCAAAAGAAGATTACTGCTGAAGTTTGTATTCACCACCTTTGGTTTAGTGATGTGGACTATGATACAAAAGGCACGCTTATCAAATGGAATCCTGCTGTCAAAACAGCCAAGGATAGAGCACAGCTTTGGGATGCATTGTTGGACGACCGCATTGATGTTATTGCTACGGATCATGCACCGCATTTACTAGAAGAAAAGGACAATGCTTATACCAAAGCTCCTTCTGGCGGGCCATTGGTACAGCACGCTTTGCCCGCAATGTTGCAAAAGCACAAAGAAGGAAAAATTAGCTTAGAAAAGTTGGTTGAAAAAATGTGCCACAACCCGGCAAAACTTTTTGACATTGAAAAACGTGGTTATGTAAAAGAAGGTTTTTTTGCCGATTTGGTTGAAGTTGATTTGAATTCTAAATGGGAAGTTAAAAAAGCTAATATTTTATACAAATGCGGATGGTCACCATTCGAAGGAGTTACTTTTGATTCTAAGGTGAAGCGTACTTTTGTAAATGGGCATCTAGCCTATGAAAATGGTGGGTTTTCCATAATGAAACATGCAAAACGTTTGACATTTAATAGATAAGCTATGCGTTTAAAGCTTCTTTTTTTTTGTATTTCTTTCGTGCTTTTTTCTTGTGGCGAAAAAGTAATAGAGCCACCTGAACATCTGATTTCTAAAGAAAAGATGGCTTCTATATTATATGATATGGCGATTTTGAATAGCACAAAAGGCACTAGTCCGGGTCTTTTAAGCAAGAACAATATTGAGATTATGTCTTTTATATTTAAAAAGTACGATATCGATAGTATTCAGTTTACGCAAAGTGACGTCTATTATGCTTCGGTCCCACTAGAATATCAAGCCATATATGAAAATGTAGAGGCACGCCTAGAAAATGAGGTCAAAGTTTTAGAGGAGCAAAAACAACGTAAAAATGACAGTATTAAAAAGGCAAATGAGCAGCGCAGAGATAGTATAAAAAAGCCTAGTACGCTGCAGTTGAATGATTCTCTTTCAAAAAAGTAGCGGCACAAGAATTTATGGCAGCTGTTAAATTTTCAAATTTAAAATTACTATCCTTTATTATTTTTTCATTGCTATAAATAGTAGTGGTATCAAATGAACTTGCAAGTTTTTTAGATAAGACCTGTTCGGAGCCGATGAGGTTAGATTTTAACCAATCAAGTCGCCATAAAATAGCCAAGAGTCCTTTTTTTAATAATAGTTGTGGGGCTTTCTTTTCTACCGCTTCGGCAATTTTTGTGAATGCCTCTTTATAAGTCAAATTTTCAGAGACAAGAATATAGTTTTCGTTTGTAATCTCAGAATCCATTAAGTTGACCATAGCGCCAACCACATCTTTAACGGTAACAAAACCGGTGCCTCCAGGAGGGTAGAACTTTAATCCCTCTGAAATCTTTTTAAAAAGACGACCGCTTCCATTATCCCAAAATCCTGGACCAATGATAACCCCAGGATTGACGATAATGGTATTTATACCTTCCTGTGAGCCACGCCAAACCTCCATTTCTGCCTGGTGTTTTGATAGTGCATAAACATTTGCATCAGAAGCATTGAATTCTTTAGTTTCGTTAACCGGTTTTTTATCTAAAGATTCGCCAATTGTGGCTATAGAACTCACATGGCACAGTTTTTCAACCTTGTGTTCAATGCAGAGGTTGACAAGGTTTGCTGTGCCTTCCGCATTAACCTTAAAGAGCTGTTTTCTTTTTTTTGGATCAAAGGAAATTAAGGCGGCACAGTGGTATACTCCGGTAACTCCTTTAAAGGCTATACTTAAAGAAGGAATGTCATTTATATCGGCTTTGACCCAATCAATTTCATTAAAGATTTTATCTGGGGTATCGGTATAATACTCAAAAACTTTTCGGGTTAGAGCAATACGGTCTTTGTTTCGGTATGTTGCTCTAATTCGATTTCCTTGACTGGCTAAATGAAACAGCAAATGTGAACCAACCAAACCAGTACCTCCAGTAACTAAAACCATATTCAAAAGTACCTATTTACAACTGATTTTCTTAGTTATGAACATTCAAGATTCTATATTTGTACCTACTGAAAAAACTAAAATTAAAATGACCAAAGATTTTGTTGAAGAGTTAACATGGCGTGGAATGGTGCATGATGTTATGCCCGGCACTGATAAACATCTGATGTCAGAAATGCAATCTGCCTATTTGGGTATTGATCCTACTGCTGATTCACTACACATTGGGCATCTTGTAGGGGTTATGATGTTATGCCACTTTCAATTGGCAGGTCATAAACCTATTGCCTTGGTGGGCGGGGCAACCGGAATGATCGGTGATCCATCAGGGAAATCAGCGGAGCGAAATTTGTTGGACGAAAAAACTTTAAGACATAATCAAGAAGCGATTAAAAAACAACTTTCAAGATTTCTTGATTTCGACAGCGCAAGTGCTAATGCAGCAATTTTGGTCAATAATTACGATTGGATGAAAGACTTTTCTTTTCTAGATTTCATTCGAGATGTAGGCAAACATATTACCGTAAATTATATGATGTCTAAGGATTCGGTAAAAAAAAGACTTTCTTCTGATGCCAAAGAAGGAATGTCTTTTACAGAATTTACGTATCAAATGGTACAAGGCTATGACTTTCTCCATTTGTATAATGCCCATAATTGCACATTGCAAATGGGTGGAAGCGATCAATGGGGAAATATTACGACAGGCACCGAACTTATCCGCCGTATTGGTGGTGGAAAAGGATACGCACTCACCTGTCCATTGATTACTAAAGCAGATGGCACCAAATTTGGAAAAACCGAAGGCGGTAATATTTGGCTCGATGCTAATCGTACCTCTTCGTATAAATTTTACCAGTATTGGTTGAATACATCAGATGAAGATGCCGAAAAGTATATTAAGATATTTACTTTTTTATCAAAAGATGAGATAACCGATTTAGTTTCAAGTCATCAACAAGAACCTCACTTGCGGAGCTTGCAAAAAAAACTGGCCGAAGAAGTGACCAAAATGGTGCATTCTCAAGAAGATTTGAACAATGCGATTAAAGCAAGTAACATTTTATTCGGTAAGTCTACTTCTGAAGATTTAAAGCAATTGGATGAAAAGACGTTTTTAGATGTTTTTGACGGCGTGCCCCAGGCCAAAGTAGACAAGGCTGAGTTAGATTCTGGGCTTGATATGATAGGTGCCTTGGCTGCCAAAACAGAATTTTTAGGATCAAATGGAGAAGCAAGGCGTGAGTTAAAGCAGAACTCCATTTCGGTAAATAAAGAGAAAGTGAAAGAAGATTACCTTATCACAAAGACCGATTTAATCAATAACAAGTTTGTGCTATTACAACGGGGCAAGAAAAATTATTTTGTTTTGGTTTTTAAGTGAAAAGCAACACTTTTATATGCAAAGTATTTATTTATAAACCCATGAAGATGAAAAAAACACTGATTGTACTATTAACAATTGCTTTTATGTCTTGCACTAGTAATGATGATGATAGCGAACTACTCAATAGTGCATTAGTTGGCGAGTGGACGCTTGCCAGTGTAAGTTGTTTTTGCGCATTTCCTGACCCTCCAAACTTTAATTTGACTACAGTTACTTTTAGCAGTACAACTAACGAAATGAGTGTTTTAAATAGTGGTAATGAAGTGTATTTTAGAGAGGATGGCACCTATACTTTTTCAGGGGATGATACACGTATTACTTTTCAAAATGGTCAGTCCTTTGATATTGAAATAAGAGAAGATAGATTATTGCTTGTTTTTGTAGATTCTCCTGAAATTGCAGATGATGAGGTTAGCTATTCTTTTGTTAGAAACTAATTTATAAAGCCATTAAATTACAGCCTCTAATATCAGAATGGTCAAACCTACCTAAAATCTGAAAGCTGCCGTCTGGATAGATTTTCCCTAAATATTGTGTCGCAATAAACGAACAAGAATAACGATTTGCA